>CAYMTB010000424.1:0-2356 GCA_964393225.1 uncultured Syntrophorhabdaceae bacterium | reverse complement strand
GTCCAATTATATATAAATATGTATATTTGTATAATGGATGAGATCAAACCGAAAGGTCTTGAATGGATCGGGACAAGCCGAAAAGACATGCCGGCTTTACCGCTCGCCGTCCGCCGGACCTTCGGCTATGCGCTTTATGAGGCGCAATTGGGCAAGAAGCTACAAGACGCAATTCTTCTCAAGGGCTTTGGAGGGGCTGGCGTATTGGAAGTGATCGAGGATTACAGGGGTGATACATACCGCGCCGTTTACATCATCCGGTTTGCCGCACAGTCTATGTTTTGCATGTATTTCAGAAAAAGGCAAAGCGCGTTATTGGAACGCCGGCAGCAAGAACTGGACCTGATCAGAAAACGATTGAAACGGGCCGAGAATCTTTACATCGGCAAAGATAAAGGGGGTTGACCATGAAAAAAGACCATGAAATAAGCAGCGGCAACGTTTTTGCCGACTTGGGATTTCCCAATTCAGAACAAGAGCTTATTAAGGCGAAGCTCACCGTACAGATTTACCAGCTTCTGAAAGAGAGGGGCTTAACCCAGGGTAAAGCCGCAAAGTTGTTAGGCACAACACAGGCGCAGGTATCGACGCTTATGCGTTGCCGTCCGGTGTCGGTATCTGTAGGACGTTTGATGGAATTTTTAACAATACTCGGGCAGGATGTGGAACTAACAGTTAAACCGGCGGCTTTTCACAACAAGGGACAACAGGGGCGCATGTCGGTCACGATAAAGCCCGCTCACCAACACTTATAAACAACTGTGTTGAGATTTTTTGTTTCCAAAGCTCGAACCGCGCCGGATTAGTGGCGGTGTATCTGACGGTATGCTGAACGTTCTATATACCCTGAATAGTAGGGCGTAGAATGTGAAGCCCTGAACTTCCCGCTACACCCTTCTTGTTTAACAAAACAATCCATTTTGTTGCCATTCAATAATATTTCGGAAAAATCTTCCCCAAAAGTAAAAAGCCTTCAAACCATTACTGGCAAGCCGGCAGTATAAGGTGTTGATACGTCCTTGAACCACAAATACCTTCTGAAACAGCCAATATTTCCGACAAAACCCACGATAAAGCACAAACCTGTCCATGAAACAGAAAAAATCGTGTGCTAAGCATGTCGGAAAGGTAGATATAAAATTTGGATGTTGAAATTATCCGTTAAAGTAGCTATAATAAATATAAAGTAGCTACTTATGGAGGATGCGATGAGAACCGTGACTGCAAAGGATTTAAAAAATAAAACTGGCGATGCAATACAGGCAGTCTCGAGGGGTGAAAAAATAGTGGTTACGTTAAGAGGAAAGCCTGTCGCGCTGATATCGCCTATCAATGCGGAAATGATCGAGCAACAATCGCTCAGAGATATGGATGTCGCCTGGGATGATATAGGAAGAACACTGCAGGCAAGCAAACCCCGTTTTAAAAATGTTGAGGAGGCAATGGGTTGGACAAGAAAAAGGTCATAGCATTCATAGATACAAATGTTTTTGTTGTAGACCTCAGATACAAAGACGACAAGAAATTTAAAATAAATCGGGATTTTCTGGATTTCGTTGCATCTGGCAATTGCAAGGGTATCACGAGCATATATAACCTTCTCGAGGTGTGCGGAATACTTTCCTTCAATTTAAATGAACAACAACTGAGAGAGCTTTATTATTTCCTGCCAGAGAAATATAAAATAGACATTATGCCGTCCCGCAGTATTGATTCTTATCTGCCCACAGTATATACCAGAGAAATAATGGATCTGATGTACGGAAAGGCAAGTTTTGGTGATGCACTTATCGCAGATTTTGTGAAAAAGAAATTCTCTGCCGATATGATATTCGTGAGTTGGGATGCAGACCATTTTAAGCATTTATTGCCAATAATTGCTCACACTCCTGAAGAATTTCTTAAGCACCTGCAATCTTGACGGCGATAACGCTCTTTCGGTACACTTTTCCGGAAATATTTTCTGCATAATCTTCAATCCTTTTGTTAAGAAGTTTGCGCCTTACATTTAGAGATTTTTAAGGGAGTATTTTCAACATTATATGTTACTGGCTTGTGAGAATTCACCCCTTCAGGAGATTATTTTTTTACCTGAAGTACGTTACAATTACCTTGCCTGATGATGTTTGAGTAATGATAACCCTTGAAAAGACCTTCTTCTGGAGTTCCTTATGAGCTTCGGAAAGCTGTGTCCTGATTCTTGACGGAGCGCATTCTTCCTTTACTTGTAAACGCTGTGCAAGTTTTTTGTATGAAATATTTACCGGGAGATTATCAGATAAGGCAAGTACGGGCGACAGACATCTGTATATCCCTCTCGCAAGACCGTTATTAAGAGAGATGTACGTACTGTAGT
>CAYMTB010000423.1:0-2375 GCA_964393225.1 uncultured Syntrophorhabdaceae bacterium | reverse complement strand
GGCAGTATAGTATTGTCTGGGGTGACTTCAATCCAACGACACAGCAGTGGAAATTTAAAACATCAGCGGGCGGCGGTTTGTTGAATAGCATGTCAGAAGAAAAGGCCTATTGGGTATACATAACCGATACAAACGGAGGTACAATTACAGTAGCCGGAAGCCAGATTGAACATAACATTACTTTAAAACCAGGCTGGAATTTTGTTGGCTATAACAAAACGGTAGAAAATTTAACCGCAACCGTAACAAATAGTATTACCGGGAACTTTTCTATAATATGGGGTGATTTCAACCCGACGACACAGCAGTGGAAATTTAAAACATCAGCAGGCGGCGGTTTGTTGAATAAATTTGAAACTGGAAAAGGTTACTGGATATATAATAGCACGAGTAACGATGTAGCGTGGACTATACCATAGCGAGGTTTAATTTAATAATATTAAACAACTGTATCCACAACCCCAAGCGATCTCTCAAACTGAGATATCGTCTGGACATGGGAAAACGGACAGTGGAGTGCGAAACAATCCCCCTTACTTAACAACATAACAGCTCAACCACTTATACTGGATAAAGATGAATACAGCACAACCGATAGACTGTGTGCTCAGTAGACAACTTTATATAGGATTAACATGACCCTTATCTATGCATCGATAGGGTCTGATTTTGCAATGCTTTGAAATGGTAATAGCGCATGAAGACAAAACCATTATGGTGTAGAGTTACTATGTATAAAAGCAGGTTGTCAAGCAGGCAAGAGAAAGGCTACCATCTTTCCAAAACATAGTGGTGATGACACACCACAATAAAAGAAAGGGAGGTAGCCAAATGAACACTCGTAAGTTACAAGATTTTGTGGTCAAAGGTAAAGAGATTTTTGTGGGGCTTGAGGATTCGAAAAGGACCTGGAAGGTTGCAGTAAGGTGCGAAAAGATGATGATACACAGGGTGTCGATGAAAGCAGAGTATTCCGTATTAATAGGGTACCTCCGGAACAAGTTCCCAGAGTGTACCATACATCTGATTTACGAGGCAGGATTCAAAGGGTTTAACCTCTATGACCGGATTACAGAGGACGGCGTTGACTGTGTGGTGATTCCTCCTCATATGGTAACAGAACCCAAGGTAAACAAAGTTAAGACAGACAAGAGAGATGCGAATCGTCTGGCCCTTGTTCTGGAAAACCACGACTTCAGGGATGCCTGCCACGTCCCCGACAGAGAAAGGAGAGAAGACCGGCAGGTGAGCCGTACCCTGATAGGGATACAAAAAGACATAATTCGAACTCGAAACCGTATCCGTAAGTTTCTCGACTTTCACGGCATTGAGGTTCCTTTTCCTGACAGGTGGAGCAAAAGGGAGTTCCAGGCTTTAAAAGAGATTTCATTGAGCGAACCCCTGAGAATAAGTCTGGACATCCTTCTAATCCAGTTGGGGCAACAATGGGACCACCAGACATTACTGCGGAATGCCCTGCGTCAACTGTGTCGCAAGGAACGGTACTCTAAGGCCTTCAAAATCGCCAGGAGTTTCCCCGGCATCGGATGGTTCACCGCAATCAGGCTCATATTGGAACTGGGAGAGGACCTTTCCCATTTCGCCAGCGGGAAGAAAATAGCCAGCTTCGTGGGGTTGACATGCAGTGAACACTCAACAGGGGAGACCGAACGGAAAGGACGTATCACCGGGATGGGCTCAGGGTTCATACGGGCAACCCTCGTAGAAAATTCGTGGGTGGCAATCCGCAAGGACCAGGTCCTTTTGTCGAAATTCATGCGGATATGGAGGGCAAGTGGCAGCAAGAAGAAGGCGATCGTAGGAGTGGCCAGGATGCTCATAGTGCGTTTCCGGGCATGTATTGTCTGCGGTATGCCATATGCGACAGGAGTTGTACGATAGCGAAATGAGTGAGGCGATGAAAGGTAAGGCTATGAAGGTGCGGAACAACGGCGTACAACGGCACCTACATTGTGTAGAAATACACGGTGTTTAGTTTGTTGACGCCGGTTCCTTCTTTCCGCAGTTAGTAAATTGTGGTTACACCACGAATAGCAGGTTGTAAAAACCTTTTCTTCCGAAAGCTCGCACTTCTGCCACGGACGCGATGGAAGCGTCGTTGGCCTCGTGCTCTACGAGGTAAATATAACAATGGTTGGAGAGAAAACCATCCAATGGAGTAAGAACTATGGGTTGACGGTATTTGCTTACGAGAAAGATGGCAGAAAAACCTTTCTCAAAAAAAGCGCTTGACTTTTATCATAGCAGTTGTAGGTGTGAGGTACTTGACCTGCCCAAAAAAAACTGTACAACACAATAATAAGACCTTTGCACGGTATATTCCCCTGAATTACCTTGTAACTGTTTGATATATA
>CAYMTB010000422.1:0-2385 GCA_964393225.1 uncultured Syntrophorhabdaceae bacterium | reverse complement strand
GAGACCTCTGATTAATTACCCCCTTTTGGTCTCACATGTATCTCGACAGGATTTGCGCAATATTTCACCAAATATTCGATTTTCTGAGAGCTTTAAAAAGGAAGCACATTTGAGCTCATTTTCTTGTATTATTTAGCTCTCAAATAGGGTAAAATATATGTGTAAGGAGGAAGCAAAATGCTTAAGCAAATCGACCACAAAGAGAACTTCTTCGATATCTACATCCGTGACCACTTCATCCCCAAAGATCACAAATACGTCAAGATAAAAGGTCTCGTCAACGTCGATTTCATCCCCGATCTGGTAAAAGACACTTACAAGAACGACAATCCCCAAGGAAATAACCCCATTGATCCAAGAACACTGTTCCTGATCTGCCTTGTCGAATATATCGAAAACCTCTCTGATGTGAAAGTCGTGGAAAAGATATCTGAAACGCCCGTCTTAAAATGGTTTGTCGGCCTTGCTCCTTCCGATAAAACTCCTGACGATTCCACTGTTTCCAGGTTCAGGACACAGAGGATGGGAGAAGAAAAGTTCAAAGAAGCTTTTTACAATATCGTCAACCAGATAAAAGCCATGGGACTTATCGACGGACAGGTACAGTCGCAGGATGCCACGCACGTATGGGCTGACATCGCCCTTTACGGTGTGTTCCAGCTTCTCAATAAATGCAGAATAAATCTTCTTAAATCCGTTCTCATCTCCGAAGGGCAGGTAATTTATGACAGGCTTAATGAACAATATGATTTCGAATTATTGAAGAACCCGCCAAGCAAACAAAAGCATTTCGAGGAACTCATCAAAGTGTGCAAAGAACTTCTAAATGAAGTCAAAAGATCAAAGACCCTTTTGAATTACAAAAAGGTTGCCAGAGAAGTCCGGGTAATGGAAAGGGTCCTTGAAGAGAGAGGCGATGAATACTTTGACAAAGATAACAATAAACAGAAAAAGGACGATGAGGACAAGATAAAGGGCAAACTGATCAATCCCGCCGATCCCGACGCCAAATGGGGCGCCAAGTCTGATACCAAATTCTTCGCAGGCTACAAAGTAGAGGTTAACCTGGACCACCTCTACGACTTCATCACCGCCATTGATGTTATGGACGCCAATCACCCCGAAGAATGGACTGCCGCCCCACTCCTGAAAGAACAGCAGAAATATCTTGGCATTGTCCCTCAACACTTCCTCGCTGACGCAAAATACAGTGTTGGGACAACAAGGATAGAACTTAAAGCATTGAAAATCCCGAGTCTGTATATCCCTGAAATAAAGCCCAAGAACAAATACGGCAAGGAATTTAATGTTTACAGCTTTGACTTTGATTATGAATTCATGAACCTGATCTGTCCTGCCGGTTATCGTGCCGAGGCAATGAGCAAAGACGATCGCAAGCTTGGTTTTGATTATCAATTCAATGCCGGTATCTGCAATAACTGCCAATTCAGGAACGACTGCACTGCTTCAAAAGAAAGCGGAAGAAGAGTATTGATCCCTCATACTTACTGGGACCATAAACAAGGTTTTGAGATCATGGCGACTGATGCTTACCAAATAATGTATAAGGAACAGAGATACAAGATAGAAAGAAAGAATGCCGACATGAAAAAATGGCATGGCCTTGAAACTGCCAGATACAGAGGGAAAGACAGGATGCACATTCAGGCTTATCTCACGGCCATGGCTGTAAACATTAAGAAGTGGGTTAAGTTTGTTATGGGAGAACTCAAAGACGGAATAACGGAGACGCTCGCCAAATTAATCAATACTGAAGGACCTCCCAAGGGAGTAGCGTGTGAAAATGCGAATTAATCAGAGGGTAGGAAGAGAAAAGGTTAATAAAGACCTCAAAATGGGAGAGAAAATGCCGCCTGGACTGACTCGCACTCACTGATTTCCGCTCTAAATATTCCGAATGATAACAATTGTGTATTAACAGTAATTAATCAGAGGTCTCAGCATTACATATCGTGTGTTTCTTTTGAGAATTTCAGTGATCTTTATCTATACCGATTGAATTAAGCTGCGAGGCTGTTAACGAAGTCATCTATCGTCTTTACAACAAGATCAGCACTTTCCCTTGACCGTACCGAAACCGTACCTGCCTCGACTTCTTTATCGCCAATTACAAGCATGAACGGGATCTTTTGCATCTGAGCTTCCCTTATCTTCAAACCCATCTTTTCCCTGCGCTGGTCAAGTTCAACTCTCATACCCTTATCTTCGAGCATAGATCTTACTTTATCAGCATATTCGTTATGCTTATCAGATATCGGTATAATGACCGCCTGAACAGGCGCGAGCCAGAACGGGAATGCTCCCGCATAATGTTCTGTCAGAACACCTATAAAACGTTCCATGCTGCCGAGAACTACCCTGTGT
>CAYMTB010000421.1:0-2385 GCA_964393225.1 uncultured Syntrophorhabdaceae bacterium | reverse complement strand
CCATATCGGATTTTTACCTCCTGAAAGCGATAGAAAGCGTTTCACAATATACGGGTGCAATCGGAGAGATAGTGCTCAATTTTGCAACCGTAGACAGGTTAAGAATAGAAACAGGGATGGTTGTAGGTTACCTGGGGCTCCTCTCCTTGTCGGTTCCCGCTATTGCCTGGGGAATCCTGAAAGGCACGGATTCATTGGGAGGTATGGTAGGAAGTATAGCAAGTACCCACGAGTCAGGTAAAGCGGGGGCGTCAACATCAACGCAGAGAACCTCAGATCTGGCAAGTTTCAGCGGCGGAGCGATGGTTGCATCAGCACACGGTTCGGGAGTGGGGCAGAGCAATATTGCCGGCGGGATGCAGGCGGCGGATAAATATGGTCTTGGCGCCATGCAAAATATGACCGCTGTCAATTTTGAGCATGGGCTTAGCGTTGCAACACCCGGAAGGGGTGGAGAAATAAATGCGGCTGCAAGACTCGGTTCTGCTACACTGGCGGAGTCTGGAGGAATAGGGCTGACGAGTAACAACATGAAGAACATCGGCGCGGGGGATCAATTCGACTACATGAAGAAGAGCGGTGCATTACCCGCCACTATGGATTTCGCAGAATTTGAAAGAACAAAGCATTTAAAAAGCGAGATAAACACACCCGATGGTGTCCAAAAGAATTACTCTTCACCTGATGGAAACCCGTTGTATTCATCTATAACAGGGTCGGCCAATGGAGGGAAGTACGATATTACGCGTGGGCCTGACGGCGGTCAGATCATGTCAAAGAGGGAAGGCTTTTTCAAGTTTACCGGAGACAATGGTTCCGAAAGGAGTATCTACGGGACGCTCACGCAAAAAGGCGAAGGGTTCACTGCTGAGGGCGTTGATATAAATAGTGGCAGCAAAGTGTCGATGAGCGGGTCCGCCGGAAACGTAGACGCTATGAAGGGAGAAGTGTCGGGATATCGTGTATTTTCTGAACAAGGTTCAACAGGGATAAGCGAGCGCATGAATGTGTCGAAAGGTGAAGCTCTGTCGCAGTTGTCTGAAATGAAGGGAAGCAATTTCTATAAAGGTATAGAGAAGATGGAAAACGGCCCTGTATCGCTTGCCATTGAAAAGGATACGGCAGGGAATATATCGAATGTGACGGCAACACAGGGAGGACGTTCATCGAGGCTCGACCAGAGGGACACCAATGCGATGACCACGTTCAAGCATGGATATGATTCATGGACAGGAAGCAAGGCGGTAAGAGAAGACACCGACCTCAAGCTGTCGCAGCATGGGACAAAGTCGTGGGCAGGGTATCAGGGAGTAACTGAGAATTCTAATACCAGAACGGGAGTATTCAAAGATACCGACCCGGAAACCGGCAAAGAAGCCATGTTCTACGGAAGATGGCATAGCGACCCTGCAACGGGCAAACAGGTTGCCGCTGATTATACTAATCTCAATACGGGAAGGGTGTCTACGGTAAGAACGACAACCGGAGAAGATGGTGCTGAGAGTAAACATTACGGCGTAGGGCAATATGAGTCTGGACAGGGCGGGGTAGGGCAGGTGAGCAATTTTAGAGAACTAAGCCACGATGAGATACAGAAAGGTGGGTTTGCGGCAAACAGGATCAGTGGACAGTCGGGGCAGGTGTTACATGAAACTGACAAAACGGGGCAGTCGGCAACTGTTGAACATAAATTTAATATGGATTACCAAAAGGAGTTCAAAGGCACGGCTGGCGGGGTAGGGCTGAATGATAAAGATGATCTTACCAAATTGACGGATGAACGAGTAGCATGGATTATAGGAGTAGGCGCAGCGAACAAAGGCGTGGAAATGCTTAATCAAACAGCCGGGGCTGGCAGAAGCGTGAAAGAAGTTTCAAGCTGGAGATTTCAGAAGCCGACATGGCAAACGAATCATGCTAAAACACCGTCACCTCCGGCAGAAACTAAAACGGTTAATGCTAAACCGAAACCGCCACGTGGAAAGGGTAGATAAACAAAAGGAGAGATATATGCTGGAAGTCATGAAGTGTTTAGTTGTGGAAAATGGTTTTATATGCCTGATAGATGGTGATTATGAGAAATCTATAGAAGATTTAAAAGACGAAGACATTTATATTTCTCTCATGGAGGGCGGGATAGCTATCGTCCTACAGGAGAAAGTGATTATTCCTATACCAGAGTCGGCGCTGGATTACTTTGTTGATAATGCCAATCTCACGTTATATTCTTTCAATCCTTTTGCTTATATAGAAAAACCTATCGTTACAATAAACTTCACGAGAGATACAATATTCGAAGCAAAAAGCGTATATCATTATTCAAAAACACCTGAGCCGGAGCAGTAGAACAGCTATCTATCATTCTGATGATAGATAGCGTAATAT
>CAYMTB010000420.1:0-2385 GCA_964393225.1 uncultured Syntrophorhabdaceae bacterium | reverse complement strand
TGCGATCGGGAGAAGAGGTCGAAAGGATTATCCCCTCGATGTCTTCGGGTGGGAAATTGATCTTTCCCAGGCAGCTCCGGGCCGCCCCCAGGGCCAGATCGGAAGTGCACTGATTCTCCCCGGCGTGGCGCCTAGCCAAGACCCCGGTCTTATTGCCGATCAGGGATTGGGCCTCCGGGGAGAATTGAGTGAGGGCGCTGTTCGGGATGATATTGTCGGGCAGGTACCGCCCCGTAGAAACAATGACCGTGCTTTTCATTGCACCATCCTTTTGCTCGCATCTTGAATAAGCGGTTGGCCATAATTTCTTTATCAACGCTTTTTTATGGATCAGATCAGTGGTATGTTTACCGCACACAAAATCTTCATCTTCAAGAAGAGCTTGATGAAACGGAATGCTTGTATGGATTCCCTCAATCTTCAATTCCCGTAGGGCTCGCTTCATCAGCGCGATGGATTCCTCGCGTTTGTGATGCACTTTCCCTACTGAGAGGTCGGTCACCACCTCCGCCTTTTCAGCGCCTCATATTATCAGGGCTGAGGATTAGGCCAAATACCGATCCTTACCCCTTCAGGAGAATGAGGACATTCCTTCAGGCACCGGCATCCGTGGACTTCCGTGCTGCCGGAATGAGGGTCCTCCACAATTCGTAGCGCGCCGTTGCCTGTTCCTTTAGGGATTCCTGACAGACAGCGAGGAAATCCTTGTTTGATTCAGTGCATTTTGCCATGACCTTCTTTACATCTCCTAAACGGCTTGCCTCCCCTATTTTCCAGAGATGGTCGACCCAGGCCTTGGACAGGTTCAGGTATTGCTGTTGTTGTACTTTCGTCAACTGGACAAGTGGTTCCATCGTCTTAGTCTGTCCTGCAAAGGCAAAAAGATTGTTCAACATGTTCAGGTACGCTTCCGACCGGTTTCCATTCTGTTTCTCTTCGCTCATTTTTGTTACCTCTTCGTTTTTATTTGATTCGTTTGTCTTAAAATAAACGGTGCTCTTCGCCACCACCCGGAAAGACCCTGGCAAAAAATACGCTAATAAATTCCGGCATGAACCCCGCCGTTTCTAATACTTTTTTACGTGGTTGTAATAGAGGCATTCCACTGATTGGCTTCTCTCCCAGAGCTAGCATCGGATCAACCAGAAGGACGATGTCGCATGCAGGACACTGGTAATGAAGATCCCCGGAAAAGGGATTATGGCCAAGACTCAGGAATAAGCGACCGTCGGCAACATCATCTTCGTAGTCATGGATGTCCATCACGCCGTTATGACCGCATTTCAGGCAGGTGATATCCCTGGTAATTGAAATAACCTTATCATTCATGAAATGACCCATAGTTGTCCTTAAAATCGATTGAAAATATGATCTTCATTAACGTGCTGTTACTGTTTTGTTGCAGCTGTTCTTGTCGGAATCTGAGACATAAGATCTTGAAAAAAAGAAAAAAACGCCTCTTGTCGATGCTGACGGCAGCTATCCAGAGAGGTCACGAGTGTTTGGGACGAATCCAGATAATTCTGCCACAGCTTTCCGATATCGCCAACCTCTCCAATTTGGCCTATACTCTTAAAATAATTCTGACAGGCGGTCACAAACGTCTGGAAATTTTCCTGTTCCACTTTATATAACGCCAGAAAAGATTCCTTTTGCTTGTCCATTCCTGATACCGGGAACGGTATCTTGAATAAGTTTTGCCACTGCCTCGCAACATCCTCGTACATTGCCTTGTTCATCATCACATTTTCCTCCTTTAGATAATTTTTTATACTGCTTTTCAACGCACCTTTTAAAGTACGGTCTAATAGCCTGTCTATTATGGGCAACAACTCAGTCTGTATGCTATCTTTCAGCAGGTACGCATCAGCGCCTGCCGAAAAGGCATAATCCTTATTAAGATCACAGTCGAAATCCGCCATAATGAGTATTGGGATATGCGGATGGTCTGCCTTTATACGGCGCATGGTTTCAAATCCATCGATCTGAGTAAGATGCGAATCCATTATTATCAGGGATGGCGGACTCGCTTGCACTGTGTCGATGGCATCCTCACAGCTGTCAGCAGCAAGTATTTCGAATTCAGGATATATTTTCTCCAACCAGTCAATCAAAGTTTTCTGGAGATAAAGGTGACCTTCAACAATGAGAATCTCTTTTTTCATAATGATTTTCTTTCTTGGGGTCACTTATAACAGACAAAGAGATAAGCTGTCTGTCAGGCAAATCGGACAATCTTTGTGGGGAAATTCAGACAATCTTTGTAGGAATAATCCTACAAAGGTTAAGGAATGGAGATCAAACCGTTTTTAATGGCGAACTTCACTAGGCCGGGAAGGTCATGAATGGAAAGCTTCTGCATGAGACGACTGCGGTAGGTATCAA
>CAYMTB010000419.1:0-2388 GCA_964393225.1 uncultured Syntrophorhabdaceae bacterium | reverse complement strand
CTCTGGACCGGATTCTAACTCCGGAATCATTGGCGTTTGCAGGCAAAACTTTTCAAGAGGCGATTGAACATAATGGAGATGGTGCCACTCACAGGCAAGTTCTTGTCCTTGCACTTGAATATTATCACAAAAACGGATCCATAGTGATGGGAGAAAATACCATGACTTTTCTGCGCAACGCAAACGGATCCCCTGCAGCCGTCCTGAGCGTGTCTGCGGATATCACTGAGCGCAAGCGGGCAGAAGCAAAGCTTAAAGAAGCCAAAGAAGCAGCGGAAGCGGCTAATCGCTCCAAGAGTGTGTTTCTGGCAAACATGAGCCATGAGATTCGCACACCGATGAACGCCATTCTGGGATTTGCCCAGCTCATGCAAAGAGACCAGAGTCTCACACAGCAATCGCGTGATCATCTGGATATCATTAACCGGAGCGGCGAGCATCTTCTGGCCACCATCAATGATATCCTGGAAATGTCCAAGATCGAGGCGGGGCGCACTGTTTTTGTCCCCACCACGTTTGACTTTCACGCCCTTATCTATGACCTTGAGCGGATGTTCCGGTTACGGACAGATTCCAAAAACCTGCGTTTCCTTGTAGAAAAAGTCGGACATATTTCACAATGGGTTAAAACAGACGAAGGTAAACTCCGCCAGGTTCTCATCAACCTTCTGGGTAACGCGGTAAAATTCACCGATGAGGGCGGTATTGTGCTGCGTATCTGCGGGAAAGTTGAAAACACTGACAAAGTGCATCTTAAATTTGAAGTGGAAGATACAGGTCCCGGCATGAGTGATGATGAAATCGGACGCCTTTTCCAGGCATTTGAGCAGACCAGAAGTGGCCTCAAGAGCGGCGGGACGGGGCTTGGCCTGGCCTTAAGCCAGGGATTCGTCCATGTTTTAGGTGGAGACATTTCGGTTAGCAGCACTCTCGGCAAAGGAAGCATCTTCCGGTTTAATATTCCTGTTCAGGAAGACCATGAAGAAAATGCCGCAAAGAAAGAATCAAAACAGCGCGTGCAGTGCTTGAAACCAGGACAGGAAGAAATCCGGATTTTGGTTGTCGATGACAGGGAAACGAATCGCAAACTTCTTTTGCAGCTTCTGGCGGTGGTAGGATTTGCCACAAATTATGCAGTCAATGGTAAGGAAGCAATCAGTATGGTCAGTAAATGGAAACCGCATCTTGTTCTTATGGATATGGCTATGCCGGTAATGGATGGCTACGAAGCAACACGCAAAATCAAGGCAACGGCGGATATGAAAAACACAGCAATCGTTGCCGTGACCGCCAGCGCCTTTGAAGAGGACAAACAGCGGATTTTAGACGCAGGTGCCGATGGCTATCTTTCAAAGCCTTTCAAGGACGCGGAACTTTTTGAAACCATCGGACAGTTGACCGATGCGGAGTATTTGTATGAAGAAACAGGCTCTCTTAAGGTTTCAGAAATAGCGGAGAATAAGGCCTTGATGCGCCAAACAGTCGCTACTTTGCCAAAAGATCTTGTAAATAACATGCGAGCCGCTGTTGAAAGTGCCGATCTCGATCTGCTAAACGAGCTTACCTTGCAACTGGCTGCGCAGCAGCCTCTTCTTGCAAAACAGATACAGGAAATGGCCGGTCGGTATGAATATGAAGGATTAACTGAACTTTTTTTTCGGGAGGATGAACCATGATGAACACAAACAAAACAATGGCAATAACAGGAAATATACTTGTTGTGGACGATGTGCCCGCAAACCTGACCCTTCTTGCCGGAATGCTCAAGGAAAAGGGCCACCGTGTGCGGCCAGTTCCCAGCGGGAAACTGGCGCTTAAGGCTGTTGAGAACGAACCGCCCGATCTGATTCTCCTTGATATCACCATGCCGGAAATGAATGGTTTTGAAGTGTGCCAAACACTGAAGGCGGATGCGAGATTTCGAGATATTCCAATAATTTTCATCAGCGCTCTGACCGAAACGCTAGACAAGGTGAAGGCATTCGGCAGTGGCGGTGTTGACTATATTACCAAACCATTCCAGTTTGAGGAGGTTCACGCAAGAGTCGAGACCCACCTGAATATCCGGGCACTTCAACGCCGTCTCTGCGACCAAAACGAAAATCTTGAACTTCTTGTGGCGGAGCGCACCCATGATCTTGATATAGCCTACAAACGGTTACAGAAACTTGACCAACTCAAGGATAATTTCCTGAGAATGATCTCCTATGAAATTCGTACCCCGGCCAACGGAGTTTTGGGTGTGACTGAACTGATACTATCCTTATGCCCGGATTCAGATGAATGCATACTCTATACTGATATCTTTCAACAGAGCAGTTTGCGATTGCGCAATCTTATAGATGATGCCACGCTGATCTGCGACATAGAAAATCTTGCCCGGAAAAA
>CAYMTB010000418.1:0-2394 GCA_964393225.1 uncultured Syntrophorhabdaceae bacterium | reverse complement strand
GCAGGAGGAGATTTTTAAGCTGGAATACCGGCGCGATCGCGAGAAACTGGCTGCGGCGCTTGCCGGTACCTGGACCGCCTCCAACGGCCACAGATTCAAGCTCGTGCAGGATGGGTCGAACCTGAAGATAGCGCGAGCCGAGAATCAGAGTGACGACTTCGTCACCGTTAAGACGCTGGGCAGCACTTCTACCAGCGTGATGAACGACTCGCTGGTTTTCTCTGGTACACTGGTTGGCGATAAAATCTCCGGTCAGTACCTGCAGGAGGCCGGGAAGAGCTACTGTGATGTACCGGAACGCAAAGGCAATTTCGATGGCACTGTTGACACTGCTGCCGGGCAGATACGTATTGTATACAACCGAGTGGCGTTCGGGTTCTTTATGGAGTTAAAGTCATTTTTTTCGTCTGAAGTGGTTTGCAGCCAGACCGACCGGAAGGAAACACCGGGTTACGTACTCGAACTGAAACGCGATCCGGCGTCTCCTGCACAGACTGGCAAGTAGGTCCGGTACGTTACAAGAGATAATAGGGAGCGAACAGCCGCGTAACGGTGACAGACTGTTTCGGTGTGCCCTGCAACTCAATCAGCAACCATCGTACCTCAAAAAAGAGGAGGAGCTATGAGTAAATCTTGTCACCTTGTAATACTGATAGCATTGGTCATCATTGGGCTGGCAGCACCTGTTTTCGGCCAGAGCAGTGCTGACGAAGCCCGCAAATATCTTGTACGCGGGATGGCAGCCATTGAAATGGCGAAAAGCGAGGCTGACCTGGCAGCGGCAGCAACGGAGTTTAAAAAGGCAACTGAGCTTGCGCCAACCATGGCAGCAGCCTGGTACAACCTGGGATCGGTTCAGTCTAAAATGGGACAGCTCAAGGATGCAATCGCCAGCTATCGCCGCTATGCGATCCTGGCACCCAAAGCCGATGATGCACAGTTGGTCAACGACGAAATCATCAAGCTTGAGTACAGGCTGGAGCGAGCTTCAATTGAATTAGTCTTTGTCAAAGGCGGTTGCTTCGATATGGGCGATACCTTCGGGGATGGCCTACCTGATGAAAGGCCTGTCCACAATGTCTGCGTCTCTGATTTTTATATGGGTAAATATGAAGTGACCCAGGGACAGTGGAAGGATATCATGGGAAATAACCCTTCACACTTTACATCCTGCGGTGATACCTGCCCAGTTGAAAGTGTTACATGGAATGACATTCAGGACTTCATTCAAGAGCTCAACAGCAAAACCGGCAAATCCTACCGCCTCCCCACTGAAGCAGAATGGGAATATGCTGCCCGCAGTGGCGGTAAGAAAGAGAAATATGCAGGTACGAGCAGTGAATCAAGTCTCGGTTCATATGCCTGGTATAAGTCCAACTCAGACAGTAAAACCTACCCTGTGGGCCAAAAACAACCCAACTCTCTGGGTCTCTACGACATGTCCGGCAATGTCTGGGAGTGGGTGTCTGACTGGTACGACAAGAACTATTATTCCAGCAGTCCCAGAGATAACCCTGGAGGACCCTCTTCCAGTAATTCCAAGGTGCTTCGTGGCGGCAGTTGGCCCTACGGTCCAAGGGACGTCCGTACTTCGAACCGGATCAACCTCAGTCCGTCGAAGAATTGGAACTTCGCTAGCGGGTTTCGAGTTGTTTCTTCCCTCAGGTAGTTGTTTCCCCGTACAGACCACGGGACAGGTCTGGATTCTGAATTTCTGTTTTCTGAAGTTTTTCATTCCGTGGTGTAAGCCCCTCGCCATTTTTATGTAAGGATTGAGGCGGGTCTTGTTTTTCTGCACCCAGGATGCTGCTAATAAAGCCAACATTTCTTGTGGTAATTCACGATCACGGTCAAAAGGCTCTATACGCGAGTTGTAGGTGTGAGGTGCTATCATTCCATGCCGTTAAAGCCCTCAAAAAAAGATTCCAGCTGCGCTCCCCGATTCCGGCAAAAACGTATAATTTCACTGGAACAGTAAGGAGATACACGTATCAGAAAAACTGTTCGACAGCGTGTCCTCTCTGTTTCCTCAGTATAGTTTTGTGAGGTGCCATTGTTGAGAAAAAGGATTTTCTGAACACAGTTACCCCTTGTAATGTGTGCCGGTGATACGGCAGATAAGTCCTTCTGACTGTTATCAATAATCATCCCGGTATTGATTACCGGCACAAACATACGTGCTTTGTAGAGCAGGTATCGCCTCGTTGCAAGGCAGTCTTGCAGCGGTTTCGGATGAATATTTATACGTTACGCCCTGAAAGCCGTACAGTACAGATTATTCTTGAAATGCAATAGTTCCAATGGTAATCACTATTTATTATCTTTACAGGTGGCTATGCTAAAAAGACCATTGTCGGATTTTTCATGGCAGTTTTCTCTATATTACCTTAACGT
>CAYMTB010000417.1:0-2407 GCA_964393225.1 uncultured Syntrophorhabdaceae bacterium | reverse complement strand
TTTTCGTGGATATATCTTCACGGTATGCCGTTTATATTTTAGAAGAAGAATCAGCTAAATCAGGGAAGTATAAGGAAGAGATAACACAGGTAAATAAATTTACATCACGCGTACAGGATTCCATCCAGAAACCTGAAGATATCTACGGCCTTGAATGCCCGGAGACAGCCCACTCGCTGGCAATAGAAAAAATCCTGACGCACGCTATATTCGAACCGTTTAAGCTTACGTGGTCGTCCATCGATGAAGATAAAAAAGAATACAGCAGTATCGGAGGTTCCACCATTGTCCTTCCGCCTTATGTGGTTGAGGAAAAGAAACGGGCATTCCTCAAAGCCCTGTTAGAGCGCGATGAACTGAAATCACAAACCGCACCCATCAAGCGTATGCTTGAAGACTATGCATATATTTTCTACAGCCTGAAAGAATTGCCTTATTACAGGGGTTTGACGGATTGCCTGCGCGATCCCGGCGCACCAATGAACGTCGTCCTCCAGTTTCTCGCGAAATCCCTCGATACAGAGGAGAAAAAGGAAGAAGGTCTTATCGTAAACCCTTATGGGTAAGTTCATCCCCAAAGACACCTTCTATAAAAAAGCAAAACTGGATGGGTACAGGGCAAGAAGCGCCTATAAGCTGAAAGAAATTCAGAATAAATATCACATCATCAATAATGGCGACAAAATCCTTGACCTCGGCTGCGCGCCCGGCAGTTTTTTACAGGTCATTTCTCAAATAGCAGGCAACGACGGTTTGGTGGTAGGCATAGATATACTGCCAATAACCCCACTTCCCTACAAAAATATCCTGACGATGGTCGATGATATCAGACACATTAACACGTCTGACATGCTCGACGCATTTTCAATAAAACGCTTTGATGTTATCACATGCGATATTGCGCCAAACCTTTCAGGAATAAGGGAAGCTGATGATAAAAACATCGAGGAACTCTATGAGGCTTCAAAACGTATTGCAGTGGAAGGGTTAAAAACCGGCGGGTATTATATCCTCAAATCATTTTTCTCTGAGGCATTTTCGGCAAAGCAAAAGGATTTAAAGAGTCTTTTCACTCATGTCTATGTCTTTAAACCGGCATCTTCGCGCAACATCAGCTCGGAAATATATTTTGTCTGTAAAGGAAAAATAAAATAATTTATGAACGTTGGCATTATTCATACAGTCGGTTCACCGTGCCGATGCGCTGAGGCGATAGAGAAAGGACTCAATGCTCTCGGCCATGAGGTTGCAGTGGCCAATTCTGAGGAAATTATATTTCAGGCGCCTGAGCTTGCACGTTCGTGCGATCTCATCGTTGACCACTCCGATACTTTCCTTGGCCGGGGGTATTTGCGCTTCGTCGTCCGGTCAATGCTCGAGTCCTATGGAGCCGGGGTTGTCGGCACAGGTTCGAAGGCTTGCCAGCTTGCAGATGATAAAATTGCCGCAAAAACCCGCCTCGGAAAAGCAGGAATACCCACTCCTCCGGGGTTTACGGTCACTTCAGGCACCTGGAACATGCCGCCGTGGCTACGGCCACCCTTTGTTATAAAGGCAGCATTCGAGCATATGAGCCGCGGAATCGGACTCGCATATACCGAAGAAGAGGCACGAACGAAAGCGGCCGGCCTCATCGAACAAGCGCAGCAGCCTGTCATGGTAGAATCATACATAACAGGGAGAGAACTTGCCGTTTCTGTGATTGAAGGCCCGGATGGTTTGATTGTGCTCCCTCCCCTTGAATGGCATTCGACATCAGAGGATGTCTTCCTTGCAGAGAAATTAAAGCTTATTGAACATGTAGGAAAGACAAGCCCTGATGCATCCCGTGCAGAGCTATCACCCTCACTGCTGCACGGACTTGAAGGTTATGCATGCCTTGCATTTAAAACCCTTGGTCTGAGGGACTATGCCCGCTTCGATATAAGGCTTTCGCCGGCAGGAACCTTTTTCTTCCTCGAAACCAATGTAACGCCAAGTCTTGAGCCTCTCGAAGCCTTTGCCATCTCGGCCCGATGGGCCGGGATCAGCTATCCTGAACTGATAGATAAGATGCTCTCTTCAGCAATCAGAAGGTACGAGGGGCAGAGGGCAGAGGGCAGAGGGCAGACTGGCTTCCGGCCTTTGTCAGCCCGAAGGGCGGCCTGTCATCTTACACCCGATTTAAGTCTGACTTCCGGCAGTCATGCAAAGCAAGACGGTCTGACCTCCGAATGTCTGAAAATCGGTGCTATTGAGCTTGAGATCCCTGACAGTGTTCATCCGCTGTTTCCGTCGAGTATCGAACTGGCAAAACTCCTCGACATTCAACCCGGAGAAAGGGTCCTCGATCTCGGCTGCGGCTCAGGCCTGCTTTCCATTGCAGCAGCAAAGCTTGGCGCGAGAAGCGTTGTTGCCGTGGACATGG
>CAYMTB010000416.1:0-2416 GCA_964393225.1 uncultured Syntrophorhabdaceae bacterium | reverse complement strand
ATTTCAAGGGTAAGGAATAGGATGGTATATGTTACGTTGAATTTGTTCGTCAGAAACGAAATATGAGGGTGAAAATTTTCCTTGCCATTGATATATCCAATGGATATACTTAATATTATGACAGTTGATCAACTAAAGAGTTGGAGAGAAGCAAACGAATATACTCAAAAAGCTTTATCGCAGGCCTTAGGCGTTCAACCTCTTTGTGTTGCCCGATGGGAAACGGGTGTCAGAAAGATTCCATCATTCCTTCATCTTGCCTTAAGATGCTTGGAATTAGAAGGAGGTGGACCATTGGAAGGGGCGCAACGGAAAAGAAAACGAAAAGGAGAGCGATTGTAACGGGTAGCATCTTCAAACTGCCGAATGGCAAATCGCGGAACATTAAGCATTATCGCAGCGGCAAACCTTGTCGGGAATGTGTTCATTCAGAGAAAAAAAGCGATGCAGAAAGACTCTTAAAACTTCGGGAAGGGACGATAGCAGCGGGCAATTTTGCAGGACTGAAGCCTGAAAAGACAAACTTTGAAGAATTGTCAGCGGACTTGGTTAGTGATTACAAGGTCAATGAAAATAAGTCCATATGGAGAGTAGAAATATATGTAGCCCAGTTTAAACAATATTTTGAAGGATACCGGGCAAACAACATCACAACACAAGCCATTAAGGGCTATACTATTACAAGATAGAATGACATGGCACGTAACGGCACGATTAATCCGGGAGTTGTCTACAACAATAAAGCGGATGTTTTCTGTAGGTGCAGAAAGCATACCCCCCAAAGGTAGTACAGGTTCCAAAGATTCTAAAGCTAAAAGAGAATAGCGTTAGAACAGAATTTTTTGCGGTTGAAAAATATTTAAAACTCAAAGACGCTCTACCTGACCACCTGGAGCTTGTCTTAACAATGGGGTACCATACAAGCACGAGAAAAATGAAATTCTTTCTCGTACGTGGAAGCAGGTAAACATATTTTACAAAACAATTACCCTTGAAACTGTAACCACAAAGAACATTGAAGAACGTGTTGTTTTCTCACAGATGAGCTATACGAAACAATCTTTATGCAGGAGAAGGCTAGGGGTTGTTCACTATCCTCATTGCGAATATGTGTTCTTCGGGAATGGGCAGAGGTTATGAAATGACACAAGAACCGCATGGGATAAGACATGTAATACTAATAAGCTTGGGGTAGGTTATTTCACGACTCGAGAAAGACAGCCGTTAGAAACATGGTACGGGCAGGGATTCCGGGCTTAATTACTATGAATACTTCGGGACACAAAACGAGAACGGTTTTCGATCGGTACAACATTGTCAATGAGAATGATTTGGTTGATGCCCGTCAGAAAGTTGCATCAGCCTATGAAGAAAAAATAAAGGATATAGTCCGCAGGCATAATCCGGGCATATTCAGGCTTGTGAAAAATGAAAAGTAATTTGTCAATTCTCATAAATCCATTGATGTTCCTTGATTTGCGAGAAAGGGGATTTGAATCCCCACGGTGTAAACGCTGGACCCTAAGACGATAAAACGCATAAAAACACACTCCCAGCAGGCCTTTGATAATACTTGCAATGCACTGACTATCAAAAGTTTGTGGGATTTTATTGTGTTGGCTGGAATCAGCAGAAACCAGGCAGAATATATCTTCACGGGCACAACAATTAACTTAAATTTGTACTTAAACAAGAACGATAAAACGAATAAAATAGCATTATCACGTCAAAATAAGATGTTTTGACGAAGGAGGAGGGCTGGCGCCAGAGCTTTAGGCCTTGAGACCACCAGCAACACACAAGGCCATGCTTAGAAATAGCTGGGGTCTTTGTTGAACCTGTAAAGGACTGCTTGCAAAAATCTCATTGCATTGCCTTTATAAAGGATAGTAACATGTCAGAAGTAAATTCGGAAAGGAGAAACCACTAACGATGACAGGGATAAAGGTTTTTACATTATTTCTGATACTCATTTTTGCTACATCTTTCAGCGTTATGGCAGATACGTATCGGTGCCCGATTGGTGGAGACTTTGCTGAAACAGGGGATACAATCGGCGAGGTTGCAGATAAATGCGGACAACCTACTTCCAAAAACCATACTGTGGTACCGAACGTCAATTATTATAACACAATAACCTATACAGACATAGAAGAATGGTATTTCTTTAATAATTATAATGATATTACAAGGCTAACATTTCACAACGGCAGACTTCACAGTATTCAAGACATTGATTCCCTTCATTACGACCGTTAATATTGACCATATTACAGGGATAGTCTGACAATTACAAGTAGTTGTACAACAATGCGGGCAGGTCATGGGCACAACGGAAACACAAGTGGGAAATCATGAAACAAGACCTTTGCACGGTATATTCCCCTGAATTACCTTGTAACTGTATGATATATAT
>CAYMTB010000415.1:0-2431 GCA_964393225.1 uncultured Syntrophorhabdaceae bacterium | reverse complement strand
ATAATAGCTCCTAATCCCATTTTAAACTATTAAAGATGTTATTGTAATTGAGATGTACAACAGAACAATTTTTCTGTAAGAATTCAGTACTACTTCATCAATCACAGTGGCAAAAATATCATCAATCAATCAGTCAGCGCGGTTTTTTTCGCTAGTTGGATCGTATGCCTCACTTTTGATCGTGGCTTCGGTATTGGCACTGTTGATCCGATTCGACTTTTTGGTAGCCCGTAACTACTGGATAAGTTGGTTGCTGACGATCATCTGGCTGATTCCTCTGAAGTTGCTTTTGCTGGGTATATTCGGTCAGTACAGGAGTTTGCTGACCTATTTCAGTTATCCAGACGCGAAGAATATTGCCCTTTCCCAAGTGGTGGCAGCGGTGATCACAGCCATAGTATGGTTTATCCTCCATGGCGCAGGAGTGGTGCCCCGCGGTGTTATTGTCACGGACTGTCTCTTGTCGATCATGCTGATTATTTTCCTGCGGATGGGAATGCGTCGATTCCGAGAAAATGGAAAGATGATTGATGACAGACGTATGTACCCCAAAAAGAGAGTCTTGATTGTAGGAGCGGGAGAGGCTGGGGCGACGCTGGCTCGTGAGATCCAGGCAAAGCCTGGATTGGGGATGGAGGTGGTCTGCTTTGTGGATGATGATCCCGGGCTGCGGGGCCAGCTGATTCATGGGTTGCGTGTTATTGGTAACCGGCAAGAGCTCGCGAACATTATACCCAGGCTGGATATTTCACGGGTTATCCTTGCGATGCCACAAGCCTCAACCCCTGTGATCAGGGAGACGGTGGAGGTGCTTAATGAAGCCGGAGTGGAGCATGATATCCTCCCATCAATCGGACAGCTTCTCCACCGCAAGGTGACGGTGAGCAATCTCCGATCGGTGAATCCCGAGGATCTTCTTGGTCGGGAGGCTGTGCCGCTGAATGACGATGCGATCAGTCAGTTGCTACGGAACAAGGTCGTGATGGTGACTGGAGCAGGGGGAAGTATCGGGAGCGAGCTTTGTCGTCAGGTTGCATCTTATGCTCCAAGGCGACTGATCCTTGTGGAGAGGAATGAGCCTTCGTTGTTTACCATTGAGCAGGAGCTTCTTCATGAGATGGAGAGCCCTGACCTGGAGCCCCTCGCCGCAAGTGTCTGCAATGAGGAGCGGATGGAGGCGATCTTTCGAGAGTACAAGCCAGAGATTATTTTCCATGCCGCAGCACACAAACATGTGCCTCTCATGGAAAGGCAGCCTGCAGAGGCAATCCTCAATAATAATATAGGTACGATGGTGGTGGCTCAGGCGGCTTTACGCCACAGGGCCGAGAGATTCGTGCTGGTCTCGACAGACAAGGCGGTGAATCCCACCAATGTCATGGGTGCCACCAAGAGGGTGGCGGAAATGATTGCACAGGCTATCCAACACTCTGAGGGTAACGGGACGATCTATTCGGTGGTGAGATTCGGGAATGTGCTTGGTTCCTCAGGAAGTGTGATCCCGACGTTCCGCAACCAGATCAGGAAGGGAGGTCCCATCACGGTGACACATCCGGATGTGACCCGGTACTTCATGAGCATTCCCGAGGCAGTGGGTCTGATTCTGCAAAGTGCCACGCAGGCAAAAGGGGGAGAAATCAATGTGCTGGATATGGGGCAGCCGATTAAAATCAGCGATCTTGCCAAACAGATGATCCAGCTGAGTGGGCTCATCCTCGATAAAGATATCAAAATCGAGTACACCGGACTCCGGCCGGGTGAAAAACTCTATGAAGAGCCCATCCACGAGGGGGAAGATATCAAGCCTACACCTCATCCAAAAATCAAGTGGCTAGACAGGAACTCCAACAGTAAGGATATCCTAGGCGAACTCAATACCCTGCATCGCGATCTTTACAGCCATAAAAATGAGCACCTCAAAGGGTGGCTGGCCAACATGGTGCCCGAGTACATACCTTGGAATCAGTAAACGCAGGGGAAGAGCTTAAGAGTATCGCTCCTGCAATAGGACAAGAAGGTGAGTGGGGAGAAGAGCTTTGGATGAAGGGTTTATTTCTCTCAATGGTATTGATTCTGACGGTTTTCATCCCGGCGGCATCCTTGTTCTATTTTTCTTGGATTCATTCCTCTTTGATGTCCGATGTATCCTGGTTGCCCAGATGGTTTGCCTCACTGCTCGATTTGGGCGGCATGATGGGTCCGGCTAGGATTTCCTTTCCCTGTGTCATTCTTGGTTTTGGAACAGGATTCCTGCTCACCATCATAAAGCCACCTCATCGAAAGAGAGTCTTGATTCTCATCTTTCTGTCTCCAATGATCGCCGAACTTGGGCAAATCCTTATCCCAACTAGAACCTGCAGTCTTTTGGCTATGGCTTGGGGGGAGGTGAGTCTGGTGACTGGGCTGCTGTTTTGGCGGTTTGGCACAAAAG
>CAYMTB010000414.1:0-2432 GCA_964393225.1 uncultured Syntrophorhabdaceae bacterium | reverse complement strand
AAGAAGATTATGTTGTCAAAACTATTTAAAGGTTTGTTTGTGGTTTTATTTATGGTTACCTTCACCCATGGTGTTTGGGCGGAAAGCTACAAAGTTGGCGCTACACCCAGTGGCGTGCCCTTCACTTTTAAGGACACAAAGACAAACACTACTCAGGGTATGATGGTTGATCTCATCCAGGCCGTTGCCAAAGACCAGGGCTTTACTGTAGACGTACAAGCTATGCCCTTTAACACCTTGATCCCTTCCCTCCAGACCGGCAAAATAGATCTCATCTCGTGTGCCTTGGGGATAACGCCGCAGCGCGCTGAAGTTGTGGATTTCACTGTACCTGTTTATACCTACGGCGAAGGGGTAGTAGTAAGTTCCAAAGATACCAAGGATTATAAATCATATGACGATTTCAAGGGCGAAGTGGTTGGAGTTCAGGTGGGAACTGTTTGGCAGGAACCGTTAAAAAAGACAGGAATTTTTAAAGAAGTGCGTGCGTACGATTCTATGGCCGAAGCTATTAGGGATGTTAGCTTTGGACGCATCAAGGCAGCCTTCGGTGATTATCCTATCGTCTCTTACCAGATCTCTCAGGGGGTTCATAAGGACGTGCGTCTGTTGAAAGGGATCAAGCCCATACTTACCGTCGACATCGGCATGGCGGTGAAAAAGGGCGACAAGGCTAAACTGGAAATGCTTAACAAATCACTCACAAAACTAAAAGCGGACGGTACTCTTGATAAGATACTAATTAAATGGTCTCTCAAATAAATTCCCTTTATAGTAATCCGGTAAAGGAGGGTATCGATGGAAACATTTCTGCGTGATTCGGTAGAATATGCACCTATACTTCTGAAAGGAGCCTGGTTGACAGTACTTGTTACCATAGGTGCCCTCCTGCTTTCGACCTTCCTTGGACTTTTCTGGGCGCTATTGCGGACTTCTCATATCAAGTTCCTGTCAAAAACAAGCACAACAATTGTTAACACCATCCGAGGCATACCAATCCTCGTGCAATTGTTTTATATCTACTTTGTGTTACCGGATCTCGGCATTCAGCTTACAGCTTTTCAGGCCGGTATAATCGGCCTCGGCATTGCTTATTCTGCCTATATGTCGGAGGTTTTTCGCGCCGGAATTGAGGCCATTGACCCGGGTCAAATTGAGGCAGCTCAATCTTTGGGAATGACTCGCCGACTCATAATGTCCAGGGTGGTTCTACCACAGGCGTTTCGCATTGCCCTCCCGCCTTACGGCAACAACCTCATAATGCTACTCAAGGATTCATCACAAACTTCAGCAATCACTGTTGCTGAATTATCGTTGGAAAGCAAGCTTATCGCAGCCTCCACTTTCAAGAATATGACTGTCTTTACCTTGGGGGCCATTGCATACCTCATTATGAGCCTACCCCTCATATTCCTTGTATCAAAGCTTGAAAAGAGGTTTAAGCGCGCATGATTACCATTCATAATTTACATAAAGCATTTGGTGCCAATGAGGTGCTTAAAGGTATCGATCTCAAAGTAACCCAAGGGGAGGTTGTGTGTGTTATTGGACCTTCAGGATCAGGTAAATCTACCATTCTGCGCTGCATTAACGGGTTAGAGAGTTACGAAAAGGGAGAAATTCTCGTTGACGGCCATCTGGTAAATCGTGACAACAAAGAAATTATCTGGATACGCACACATGTGGCAATGGTTTTCCAACGTTTTAACCTCTTTCCACATAGGACGGTTTTAGAAAACGTTATTGAGGGACCGGTGTATGTAAAAAAGGAAGACCGCAACCAGGCTGCCAGTCGTGGACACGATCTTCTGCAACAGGTAGGATTGGCCAATAAAGCCGAAGCTTACCCCAGCCAACTTTCGGGAGGCCAGATGCAACGTGTGGCCATTGCAAGAGCGCTGGCTATGCAGCCGATGGCGATTCTCTTCGATGAACCCACCTCTGCACTCGACCCGGAACTGGTAGGGGAGGTATTAAACGTCATGCGTAACCTCGCAGAGCAAGGCATGACCATGGTAGTTGTTACACACGAAATGGCATTTGCCAAGGAGGTCGCTGACCGAGTAATTTTTATTGATGGGGGTGTCATAGTCGAGGAAGGACCACCGAAAGAAGTGCTTACCAATCCAAGGCAAGAAAGGACTCGAGATTTCTTAAGACGTGTGATGCACGAATAGCAATCGTCTAAATACTTAGGTCTTAAAAAAATCATTTCCAATCCGGAATTTGCCACTCAAATACAAAAAAGATTATAAATCAGAATAAATGATGCATTTCTGCATTATAGTTATGTGCCCTGTCAGCGGAATTATTTAACCATTAGGCATATTTATTCTTTATCATTAAGATGTTAGGCATAAATCATACATAATCCTGATGACAAAATTAATGATGCAATATAGCATCATTAATTCATTGTTATTCAATATAAT
>CAYMTB010000413.1:0-2441 GCA_964393225.1 uncultured Syntrophorhabdaceae bacterium | reverse complement strand
AGTTTTTTTGAGGGGCTTGCCTATCAAGCCATTCTGTTACACAACAAAATTTTATTAAACTAAGGAGGAACACTACATGAAACGTTTCTCGGTAATTGCAGCATGCATGTTTTTATTGAGTCTTTTTGCGCCTCAACTATTCGCACAGGATGTATTAAAATTTGGTATTCCTCTGCCGCTCACCGGAACGAATGCTAAGTTCGGCGAAATCGAGAAAAAATCATACGAAATTGCCCTGGAGGAAATAAACGCAAAGGGAGGCATTAAGGGAAAGAAGGTAGTGCTCGAATTCGAGGACTCTCAAGGAAAACCGGAAATATCACGTTCAATAGTTGAGAGGCTGATCGATGTAAAAAAACAGCCTGTCATCTTTGGCGAATACAGCTCTTCCAGCTCAAAGGCCGTTGCTGCGGTTGCTGAAGAGAGAAAGGTTCCTTATCTGGTAGTTACCGGTGCAACAGATGATATTACCCAGCAGAAATACAAATATGTTTTTCGTATGAACCCCACAAACGCCTATTATGCAACAGGGTTTATGTCCTTCTTGAAAGAAGTTGTAAAACCAAAGACAATTGCAATCCTCTATGAAAGCTCTGACTTTGGCACATCAGGCGCTGAGGATATGGTAAAACAGGCAGCTAAAGTGGGTATGAAAGTCCTTGTCAAAGAACAGTACGAAAAAGGCGCAGTTGATTTTAAACCAATTCTGTCGAAGGTTAAGGCAGCAAGACCGGACGTAATTTACATGGTGTCCTATGTTATGGACGCGGCCCTTCTTATGAGACAGATAAAAGAACTCCGGATTGATTCTAACCTGTATGCAGGCGGTGCAGCAGGTTTTGCTATCCCTGAGTTTATACAGAATGCAAAAGAGGCCTCCGACCTTGTAGTAACAGCTACACTCTGGAGCCCCCAGGTAGCCTATCCGGGTGCAAAGGAATACGCAGAAAAATATAAAAAACTCTATAAAGATTATCCTTCATATCATGGTGCAGAGGCTTATTCAGCGCTTTACATCATAAAGAATGTTCTCGAGCGGGCAAAATCCTGGAAACCCGATGATATCCGCATAGCCTTCAGGGCAACCGACATGATGACTGCCTTTGGTCCCGTAAAATTTGAGGACAAAGATGGTTATACAAATCAGAACTTCATGGATACGCTCGTTATGCAGGTCATTAAAGGCAAACACGAGACAATCTGGCCCGAAAAGTATGCAAGCACAAAATATGTATATCCTATCCCGAAGTGGAGAGACAGAAAGTAAAGTTATATATAAGGGGGATCAATGGCCCAGCTTGAACTTTTTCTTCAGACGCTCATATCCGGGTTTCTATTAGGCGGCCTTTATGCCCTGATAGCACTTGGCATGGCGCTTATCATGGGGGTTATGAGGGTCATCAACCTTGCCCATGGGGATTTTATGATGATAGCTATGTATATTGCGTACTGGCTCTTTACTTTCTTTGGTATAGACCCGTATGTATCCGTCCTTATCGCCGGCCCTGCGCTCTTTCTCTTCGGGCTTGCCATCCAGAAATACCTTCTAACCCCTGTAATGAAAGTAGAATCTATACTGCCTCATAATCAGGTAATACTCACAGTGGGTCTGGCTATGGTGTTTTCGAACCTCGCAACTGTATTATTTACGGGGAACTACAGATCCACGCCGGTAAGCTATGCTTCAAGCGCCTGGTATCTGACTGATTACTGGAAAAATTCTCCCATAGAGCTATCCCTTTCCATGCCGTGGACAATATCATTCATCATTTCTGTTATGATTACAATCGGTTTATGGATATTCCTCACGAAAACCGATACCGGCAAATCTATCAGGGCAACAGCACAGGACCTTGACGCGGCGCTCCTTATGGGCGTAAACGTAAACTGGGTGAGAATGGTCACCTTTGGCATCGGGTTGGTCCTGGTTGCCGTCGCAGGATGTCTTTTTCTCCCCATTTATTATTTATATCCTGCACTGGGAAAACAATTTACAAACATCGGATTTGTCATTGCTGTAATCGGCGGTATGGGGTCTACGAATGGTGCTGTCATAGGTGGATTGATTCTCGGAATTTTCGAGTCCATGACAGCAACTTACATTGGAATGGGGTGGGCGCCTGCAGGAAGATTCAGTATATTTGTGGCAGCCCTTGTATTTTTACCTGGCGGTGTTGCGTCTATCCTCAAAAAGAGGAGGCTGGGAGCATGAAAAAATTCCTGCCTCTGATAATCCTTGCGATCCTGTGTATCTTACCGTTTATAGGCCTGAGCTCTTATGTAATGCATATCTTTATACTTGTGCTTATGTGGTCTGTAATAGGTATGGGCTGGAACATACTCGGCGGATATACGGGTCAGGTCTCATTCGGTCACGCTGCGTTCTTTGGCATGGGTGCATATACTTCCGGACTTCTTTACCAGCATCTCGGGATATCCGC
>CAYMTB010000412.1:945-2447 GCA_964393225.1 uncultured Syntrophorhabdaceae bacterium | reverse complement strand
CTTAGCCGCGGCAATTCTTTTCTCTATATGTACGGTGGTTCGGAACTTCAACCACTTCTTTATGCCACGGGACACGCAGGCACAATCACACTTGCCGAGCTCTATCCCAACGGCGGTGCAGACATGTCACAGGCAGATGTTGACAAACTGAATGCGATTGCTGCTGATACCACCAAAACCTATACGAATATATTTAAGGCCCGGGCCACAGCCGCCGCACAGTCAGGCAAATACATAGGGTTTGGAGAGTTGGCCCCCCTTCATTATTCCGGAAGATCAGGCCAGCCCTATATGATTTACAAGGTTGACACCCCCGGGATGCTCTGGCTAAGCGATTTAGCAGCACAGTACAACATGGTGCTGGATATCCATTTAGAAGCAACATCGACAACGCTTGCAGAATTTGCCACATTGCTTGCCTACAACACCAAGACCAAAATTATCTGGGATCACGCGGGCTGGTCGAACACCCAATTAGCTACAGCAGCCGTGTTTTCTCAGATGCTTGCAGATCACCCCAATTTGTATCTCAGCCTCAAAATGAGAAGTAATAGCACGCAAGGCGCAGGCTCCCCGACAGATAGCAACGGCAACCTCAAGAGCGAGTGGAGAACATTGCTTACAACCTATGCCGACCGCATCATGGTTGCCACCGATGCCAAATATTGGCAGGTATCCGGTACGACCATTGAAACGGAACTGGCCGGTACCTATACCCTCCTCGACAACATGCTCAAGCTCTTGCCTGCGGATACGGCTCAAAAGATCAGAAACGACACAGCCAAGGCACTTTTTGACCCGGTTGTCTGTTCTTTTCCCCTGTCTCCTGGAGGCTACAGTTTCAGTTCCTCGCCCGGCACGGGAAGCATAACTGTAACACCGTCGTCAAATAGTTGCTCATGGACGGCAATAAGCAATGATTCCTGGATTACAATCACGTCTGGCAGCAGCGGAACAGGAAACGGCAGCATCAATTATTCGGTAGCAGTTAATTCTGACGCAAGTGCACGAACTGGAGTCATCATTCTTGCAGACCAAATATTCACTATTGCGCAAGCGGGTTCAAATGAGGGCGTATTTCTGATATCTCTGGCAAACGGATGGAACCTCATATCTCTTCCCTTACAGCCCGGCAACACAGCAACTGCAAATATTCTCAAAGATATTTCGCTCAATTTCAGTATTGTATGGGGTGACTTCAATCCCTCAACACAACAGTGGAAATACAAAAACTCCTCCAGTGGTGGACTATTAAATACCATGGAAGTAGGGAAAGCATATTGGATATATATCACGAAAGCGGAGGGCGTTACTCTTTCCAACACGGGAAGTGAAATAGCCCACAAAATCACCCTCAAACCCGGATGGAATTTTGCTGGTTTCAATAAACTTACAGAGACGACCATTGCCTCTGCAATCAGCACTATAAACGGAAAGTTCTCCATCATATGGGGTGACTTCAATCCCTCAACACAACAGTGGAAATACAAAAACTCCTCCAG
>CAYMTB010000412.1:0-845 GCA_964393225.1 uncultured Syntrophorhabdaceae bacterium | reverse complement strand
TGGTGGACTGTTAAACAACATGAATCCCACAAAAGGATACTGGATTTATAATAACACCACAGAAAATATTTCATGGGAAATACCATAAGAAAAGTTCGCAGCGTTGGTTGTAGCAGACATGTTTTAGGGCAACAAGAACTATTTCATAGGTGATCTATCGGGCCACTTCGCTTCCTGAGCGGGACTTCCGTTTTGCTCAACCACGAACTACAATATAGTAAGCCGTTATCAAGCATTTAGCTATCCTTTTCACTGCAAGACTTCAACCGGTAATCCTTGCTTGTTGTGACACCCCCCTATGCAAGATTTGTGAAAGACGTAACACCTTGATACTATTTGTTAATAAAAATTGACCTTCTCTTTCTACTCATTTATCTTGTCCCCACTCATTAATCTTATCCTTCAAAACAATACCAACTCGACAAGCAGTACCTTATTGTGCCCCCTTTCAATCTTCGGGTGGTACCCTCCCATCGCCAAAAAAGGATGCTTTACCTCTCATAACACCCACAGACCGCCCAGGATGCCCGACAATCAATGAAAGGTAGGTAGGCTATAGAGTTATTCTACAGGCAATATTGATACTATATGTTGTGGTAAGATACATTGCCATATCTATATGTAGTACCGCATGCATGAGGGGTATGTCTGCAACCTCTATAGTGTCGAGGACATCGGCACAATACTTTTTTAACCTGAAAACTGCCATTTTTCTCGTCTTGGTTAGCATACGGGGTAGCACAGCATTATTTAGAGTCTATGAAATGTCTTGTAAGTTATTGAAATAATAAGTGCGCCCGGTGCGATTTGAACGCACGGCCTTTGGCTCCGGAGGCCAACGCTCT
>CAYMTB010000411.1:0-2481 GCA_964393225.1 uncultured Syntrophorhabdaceae bacterium | reverse complement strand
GGTTTAAAGATAAGAAAAACTCATTTACTTATCCGTGATTTCTGGCACCTTGTTTCAATAGCCTTGTGCATAACGTATGTATAGCCGAATAGTTTCGGGTTATATTGATATTGTCCGTTTTTGAGTCGGGGAGGAGAGAGAGATAGGCGAGGAATGTTTGTTATGAGCCATATGGTGTAAGAGCATTCCCTAATCCCATTATGTAAAAACTTTGCTTCCATACCGGTCGCAGTTATTGTTATGACAAATATAACTTTTGTTTCAATATCCAATCTGTTTGTTAATAAACTTATAAATCAATATTATCCAACGGACTCCTGAGCTGATCCAACCCCTTCGTTGTTATGTGCGTGTATATCTGGGTCGTCTTCGGATTGGTATGCCCGAGCAATTCCTGAATGTATCGTATGTCCGTGTTATGCTCCAGCAGATGAGTTGCGAAGGAATGCCTCAATGTATGCATCGTTACATGTCGTTTGATCCCTGCCTTGCAGCAGGCAAGTTTCAGGATATTCTGAACCGCCCGCTCACTGTACCTCCCCCTCGTCGCTCCTTCGAACAGATATTCCCTCGGATGGTATATACGGTAGTACTCACGCAACAACCTCAATACCTTGGGCGAAAGCAAGGTCACCCTGTCCTTTCTCCCTTTTCCCTGCCTGATGATGACCAGCATCCTCTTCGAATCTATGTCCCCGATCTTCATGTTCAGCAACTCACCTATCCTCAAACCGGCAGAATAGGTAAACATGATGATGCACCGGTGCTTCAGGTTCTCAATACACCTGATCAGGGAGCCTACTTCTTCCTCACTCAATACTTCGGGCAGGCACTTTTCCTTCCGGGGTCGCTCAATGTAGTAGATCTCCCGCTTGCCATACATCACCTTTTCATAATAGAATTTGATCGCGTTGACCGACTGGTTCTGGTAAGAGGTGGAGACTTTCCGCTGCTCCACGAGATATCGCTGGAATGTTATGATCTCCTCCCGTGTAATATCATCGATGTTTTTATCGGGGAAATAATTGATGAATTCCCTGAGACAGGTGCAGTATATACTTATAGTTTTGGGACTGTATCTCAGGACTGTCAGCTTTTCCCGGAAAACACCAGGGCATTCCTTCGTAAAAGTTTTTTCCCGGGGAACCCCCTGGGGCTTCCTGCCGGCTTTCCTGATGTCCTCAAAATATTTCATCTGCCAACCCATCTCAGAACAGGCGGCTGATAATTGCTCCCTTATCTTATCAGTGTAAGGCAATGTCCAGCAGTTCTTTTCAGAATCCCAGCAGTAAAATGGATGCTTTTTGATCAGCCCAATGAGTTTTGGGTCGTATTTGAATATCAGCATGACCCTTCCATGAATATACCTGATGATGATCAATACCCCGGGCTCGGCAGCTACCGGGGGCGCTTTCTTTTCCGGTTCATTTTTTTCCATATCGATCCATTGAAGCCGGTTCCCGAAAAAGTGATTCATTTTTTCAATGAGACCCCCTGCATAGCAAGGAATGACCCAGCAAAAAGCCATGGCATCCCAGCGGGCATAGCCAAGGGTGCGTATAAAAGCAATATCTTCTTGGTTTTTCTTCATCCTGACCAGGATACGTTTACCGGCAATGGTCGCCTGGACAGGAACGGAAGGTTGATCATTGTGGATCTCCATCATTAGAGGGTTTGGCGGTTTATAATTCATTCGGGATGATATACGTACAGAACAAATTCGGATTTCCAGCTTTTATTTCAATAACCCGAACAATGCTTAATCACCCTCAGACCCAAAAAGTAATACCACTTTCTCCATTTTTTTTTGCAATCAAATTACCCTGTCAAACCTTCAAAATCAATAATTCCCCCTCTTTCCTGATCCCTTATCTCCTATCCCTTAGGGCCTATCTCTTATCTCCAATTCCTTATCTATCCCTTATCTCTTATCTCTTATCCCCAATCCCTTATCTCCTATCTCCTTTCTCCCATCCCTGAAGAGTCTAAGGGGAATCCACAGAGAAAAGAAAGAGAGTCGCGGACAATAACCGCACATGGCCGAACAATGACTGGACCGGGCGAAGCATGCACGGAGAATGAGCGGACACGAAGCGTAGAATAAATCCCGTTGTAAAATGGGACAGGCAGCGTTCGATGCATGAACAAATGATGCCCGATGGCTGTCGAGACGGTTTTCAGAAAAACAATCTCCTAAACTGCCGAAATATAAAACCTTTTTTGCCGTTTTACTGAAAACCAATCAGAATGGAAAAAGAGACTACCCGGGTGGAGGCCTTCAGCGACGGCGTGTTCGCTATTGCGCTGACCCTTCTGATCCTCCAAATAAGTGTTCCCACTCTGAATGAATTCACCACGAGCGATAAACTATTCCGGTCGCTGATCAACCTCTGGCCATCCTATTTCGCGTTCGCCCTAAGCTTCACTGTGGTTCTCATCATGTGGATCAACCATCACGGGTTTTTCAGATACCTCCGGAAG
>CAYMTB010000410.1:0-2485 GCA_964393225.1 uncultured Syntrophorhabdaceae bacterium | reverse complement strand
GATGCCCTGAAAGATCTTGATGCAAAAGGCCAAATAGATATTTACGGCATCTATTTCGACATCGGGAAATCGGTAGTCAAACCCGAAGGTTTTCCTGAGATCGATATGCTTGTAAAATTCATGCAGGACCGGCCGAAAGTCAGACTCATGATCGAAGGCCATACCGATAATACAGGAAGCGAAGCTAAAAACCTTACTTTATCGGAACAGAGGGCCGCCAGTATTAAAGCCGAAATGGTCAAAAGGGGTATAGATTCCAGCCGCATTGAGACCAAAGGATATGGTTCTTCTATGCCAATTGCCGACAATAAAACTGCTGCAGGCAGAACTCAGAACCGCCGGGTCACGGTGAAAAAATTATAGTATATGCCCATATTGAAAAGCAGCCTTCCGGCCCTTTGCCGGAAGGCTATTTTTTTTCAGGCGATTCAACCCGTTGTTTGATCCCGCCCATCACACTCAGCGGGGTTTCAACAATCACCAGGTTGTATAACCAGGCTGGAACGCTGCCTCCAGGATCAACGAAGCCTTCCAGTACTCCCTCCACCATGTTTTCACTCACAGGCTTCAGAGTCCACTTTTGCCAGTAATGCTTTATCCTTACCACACCTTCCCTTTGAGGCACAACATCTGGCAACGGCTTTGCATAAACTGTTTTTATCCCGCTTACCGTATCGGTGGAAATAAATACTTCGACGCAAAAATCCCGGTCCTGCAATGGCCATGAAACATTGTACAGAAAATAGTATTTAACGTGTCGGTCTGATCCTGATTCCAGGACCCGGAGATCCCTGATATTCTTATCCCACCAGTTAAAATTCTTTACATTCCCTATGTACTTCCCCAACTCCTGCATACTTGCATGAAATACAGTTTCACCTTTAAATGTCTTAAACGAGGAACTGTCTGAAGAACGGGTATATATTTTAATCCCGTTTTTATCCTTAATAAAATCCCAGGATTGTGCACTGGCAGACAGGGAAGTGAAAAGAGAAATCAGTGCACAGAAGAAACCGCCATAGTTCATTTTCAGAGATCAGGATCAATTGTTCAGAAGAAACAGCCTGTTTACAACAGATTGAGGAAAAACATAAAAATTAATTAGAACCCCAATGGCCAAAGGAAACGCAAGCAAAATCATGTTCAGCATGACATGATATCGTAATGGCAGAACAAGTTTTCTGACAGCCACTGACCTGACGCCTTTTCTCATTTTCATAAGTTTATGCTCAATGTTGAAGATCACAGAATAGATTGAAAACGTCACTGTGAATACGATTGAGAAGCTGCCAGAAATCATGTAAATAATCATATCATGAAATACAAAACCGCTGGTGATAAAGACAATAAAAATCGCATAGGGACGCTTAATGTTTCCACCCAGAAAGGAGTATAAAAGAAAAAACAAGTAACCTGAGAAAGGATTCCACATCCTCCAGAACCTGCAAAAACTCTTTTGAGAGAAACTTGTATGTATAGTTTTTATCAGCGCCTGGTCAAATGACAACAACCAATAACCCCTGCGTTTGAGGTACTGCTCAAAACTTACATAAGGAAGTTTAAGTATTTTTGTCATTGTCCCTACATATCCATATCAAATGTAAGAAATCCGCAAACCGGATACAAATCCGGCTTAATTATTTTTTGTGGAATCGGGCTCCCTTCCGAAAAACAGGTTCAGAAAATGATCCTTCCCAATCTCGCTCATGATGGTCGTGCCTAAGAGGTAAGGCAAAAGGAAGAGAATATATATGATATGAAAAGCCCAGAACCTGGGCCACTGTATCTCAGCAGCAATATGGTTTAAAGCCTCGGGTACAGATCCGAATTTAGAAACAGCAGGAACGAATTCTTCAAGGAACTGGAAAAGCAAAACAATAGCAGAATACACGATGATCTTTAGTGTCATCATGTAGATAATTCGTTTTTTTGACAATAACCTGAACAGGGGTAAAGAGTCGGCAACCAGGATCGACTTGCCGATCACGAGGGCATTTACAGTGGCAAATAAAGATGCAGTAAAGGTAATGACATATTTGTCGATCATCAGGAACCTGATGTACACGACAATATGAAATGCAACCATAAAGAAGATGGTGGGCGGAAGCATTTCAAGGAATTCACGCTTCAGAAACTGCAGTACCTTTTTCATTTTGTAAAAACAAAGATATCAAAAAGCCTCTGAAATAAAACCGGTATCTTTGCCCCTCATTTTGATTTTGAGGGATGATTTCAGTTGACGGACTAACAGTTGAATTCGGCGGGACCACGCTATTTAAGGATATTTCGTTCGCGATCAACGATAAGGACCGTATTGCACTGATGGGAAAGAACGGGGCGGGAAAATCGACCCTTCTAAAGATCATTGCAGGTAATAAGACTCCCACCCGGGGCAAGGTCTCGGCCCCTAAAGACGCCATTATCGCATATCTTCCCCAGCACCTGCTTACTGTCGACAACCGCACGGTGTTCGAGGAAGCCTCCC
>CAYMTB010000409.1:0-2488 GCA_964393225.1 uncultured Syntrophorhabdaceae bacterium | reverse complement strand
ACGCGGAACATCCCGATCATCTTTATTACCGCCCTGAACGAGAATGCTGATGAGGCGCGCGGCCTGGCGCTGGGGGCCGTTGATTACATTACCAAACCCTTCAATCCTGCCATCGTCAAAGCCCGTGTACGCAACCACCTCGAACTGAAGGCGCATCGGAATCGCCTGGAAGAACTCGTCAAAAAAAGAACTGCCGATCTGGAACGCACCGAGGAAGCCACCATCGCCAGCATGGCGTTACTGGCCGAATACCGGGACCCTGAGACTGGCGGGCATATCCAGCGGACGAAACACTATGTCCTGTCCCTGGCTGAGGCCCTGTCTGTGGAATATCCCCTCGAACTCACGCCCGCTAACATTGATCTCCTCTATCGATCCGCCCCGTTGCACGACATCGGCAAGGTCGCCATTCATGATTCCGTCCTGTTAAAAACCGGGGAATTGACGCCTGAGGAGTTCGCCGAAATGAAGCTTCACACCTTCATCGGCAGCGAGGTCATTCGCAGGGCCGAGGCGTTTATCGGCACCAACTCTTTTCTCCGCCTGGCCCGTGAAATCACCGAATTCCACCATGAGCGCTGGGACGGTTCCGGTTATCCACTCGGACTGAAAGGGGAAGCGATCCCCCTGAGTGCCCGCCTGATGGCCATCTCCGACATCTATGATGCCCTCATCAGCCAGCGCACTTACAAGCCTCCCTACTCCCACAGGAAGGCCTTCAATATAATCATCAAAGGCGATGGGCGAACTCAACCCGAGCACTTCTCTCCGGTTATCCTGAAGGCTTTCAGGATAGTTCATCCGGAATGGATGCGCATAGCCGCCAGATTCTCGGATCAGGTGCGGTAAAGGAAGGCTGAAGGCAGTCGCCGGATTTTAACCTGCGCAGGAAGAGTGCTGATTTGCATGAATATTTATTGCATTCCTCCGTATATTTACCGTAGTATGTCTACTATTCTTAGTATGTTTCTGTGCTATTTATCACCAAACGGAGACCAGATGAAAGACTCATCCAGAACAAATTCAGAACTGATCAAAGAAAATTCTTTCTTAAAACAGAGAATCGAAGAGCTGGAACGATCAGAATCGGACCGCAAACGGATAGAGGATGAACTGCGGGATAGCAGACAAAGATATAAACCATTAATAGAAAGTGCCAATGAGGGCATCTTTGTTGCTCAGGACAGCATGCTTAGATTTGTGAATCCTGCGTTTGTAAAAATTATCGGCTATTCAGATCTTGAGCTTACAGCAAAACCATTCATTGATTTTATCCATCCCGAAGACCGCGGTATGGTATTAGAAAATCATATAAGGCGGATGAGGGGAGAGAGGTTTCCGTCCAAATATGAGTTTAGAATGGTTACCCGTGAAGGAGCCACAAAGGATGTAGAACTTGACTCTGTGATGATACGGTGGGACGGCAAACCGGCTGCACTGGGATTCATTAATGACATCACCTCCCGCAAGCAGATTGAAGAAGCTTTAAAGGATAGTGAGTTAAAATATCGTTCGCTTATCGAATTTTCAAGCGATGTCGTTTTTTGCGTGGATCAAAAAGGTATGTACCAATTTGCAAATAATGTTTTTGCTTCAGCATTCGGTAAAACCCCTGAATATTTTATCGGTAAAACGTATTGGGATGTTTATTCGAAAGAGCATGCTGATATCAGGCAAGAGATAAGCAGCAGGGTGTTTGAAACAGGGGTAAGCGAGTCAGCGGAAATTGTAGTACCCTTGCCGGACAGGACCTTATATTTTATCGCCAGATTAAATCCAATACGGGATGAAAACGGTAAAGTAATTTTGGTTCTTGTCCACTCAACTGATATTACAGAACGCAAGAAAGTCGAAGAGGAACTGGAAAAGCACCGTAACCACCTTGAGCAGCTGGTTAAAGAGAAGACTGCTGAATTAACGCGGATGAACGAGAACCTCCATCAGGAAATTACTGAACGTAATAGAATGCAGGAGATGCTCGGGGGAATCCTGGATGCGGTAAAGGACCACATGAGCATGATAGACAAAGATTATAATATCGTGTGGATGAACGATACAATCAAACAGCTGTTTGGAGGAAATAACCTTGGCAGGAAATGTTATACGGCATATCATGGCCGCAAGGTCAGATGCACTGATTGCGCTATAAACAAAACCTTTCAGGACGGGCAGGTCCATGAGCATGAAACGGAAGTATTTGATGCAAACGGAAATACACATTATTTATGGTGCAACTCTGCTGCTGTAAACTATTATCCGGATGGGAGCGTAAAGACTGTTCTCGAGGTCTCGCGCGACATCAGTAAACGTAAGCTGGCAGAAATGGCATTAAAGAAAGGTAAAGAAGATATTGAAGCTAAATCCGTATCCCTTGAGGAACTCAACACCACACTAAGGGTGCTGTTACACCAAAGAGAGGATGATAAGAAAAATCTGGAAGATCGGGTTGTATCGAATGTGAAGAGGCTTGTAATACCATACATAGAAA
>CAYMTB010000408.1:0-2492 GCA_964393225.1 uncultured Syntrophorhabdaceae bacterium | reverse complement strand
TTCCTTCTGACCAGAGAAGAGAATGATATACGGCCACTCCTCGACGGCCTGTGCAGCGACGTGATCGGCTGCGTGGTCAAAATCATGTCGAATGACGAGCTTATTGCCGTGGGACGTAAAATATTCAATCCTCTGCCCGGTACCAGGATAGGATCAAAAGGGTACATGGGCGCCCGCATCCAGCCCAATTCCCCGACAGATCATCCGGATGACGTGATCTGGCAGATTTTTTCAGGATGGTCTTATGCGGTGGGCGACGTGGTCCTTGGGGTCAACCCAGCGAGCAGCCTGACTGATTCCGTGGCCTCACTCGAAACCGCTCTGATCGATCTTCGCCGCACATTCAACATAGAAGGCATTATCCCCCACTCTGTTCTGGCCCATATTGACATCCAGGCAAACGTGGAGAAACACCATCCTGGAACCACGGGTATCTGGTTTCAAAGCCTTGCCGGAAGCGACCGGGCAAACGCCACCTTTGACCTTACCCTGGATAAAATGCTGCACTATGCGTCCCAAAGGACCGGTCAATACGGGTTCTATTTTGAAACCGGCCAGGGAGCTGACTTCACAAACGGCAACGGACAGGGAACCGACATGGTCATCCACGAATCCCGCAAGTATGGTTTTGCCCGCCTGCTTAAAATGAAGGTTGCCGAAGCCCAGAAGAACGCCGGCAGGATGCCTGCCCCCTGGGTTCACGTGAACGACGTGGCCGGATTTATAGGACCGGAGGTCTTTAAAACCCGTGACCAACTGGTACGCTGCTGCCTTGAAGACGTCGTCATGGGGAAACTCCACGGACTTACCATCGGACTGGATATATGCTCAACGTTGCATATGGACGTTTCCCTGGATGATCTTGACTGGTGTCAGGATCAAATTATGCCGATCAACCCGGCGTATCTCATGGCCCTGCCGACAAAGAACGACCCTATGCTGGGGTATCTGACGACCGCCTTTCAGGATCATGTGCGTCTTCGCAAGAAATTCGGATACCGGGTGAACGACGAAATGTGGGCATTCTTCCAACGCCTCAGCATTATCGACCGGAGTGGGCAGCCGACAGTCCATTTTGGACAGCCCCTTTGGGTCTGGCTCCAATACCGGCAAGCCAAAGGGGATACCAGGTCGGAAGCGGACATTTTTGCCGAAGGAAAACGCTTAATGGCGGAGGTGCGCGGGCGGGGTGTTTATCTGGCGGAAGGGTTCGGCAGCAAGCCTGAGAATTTGGCGCCGGAACTCGACCGCGAGATTCGGGAACTATACGTGGATGCCAAAAAGGCAATCTGGGTAGAACTCTCACCGGCATTTATCGCCTCCCTGCCGAGGGCTGTCCAGCTTAGAACCAGCTCCCGGGATCGCCGTGACTATATCCTGCATCCCCAGTCCGGAGAGGTACTGGGCGAGGAGTCTTTGCAGTCGCTACGTGCCGTCAGGGCCACAAGAGACAGTCTAACTCATGTGCAGATTGTTGTGTCTGACGGCCTGAATGCTTATGCCATAATGGATGAGGGGCATCTTGCGCCATATCTTAAGGCTCTGGAGGAAGATTTGCACCGGCAGGGGCTGACGTCTGCGGTTGAAATTCTGGTGGTCCGGGGAGGCAGGGTCCGCGTGGGGTATCGTATTGGAGAATTACTATTCGGCAGGTCGGAAGTGGCACTCGCTTCCAGGGCGGTTGTTCACATCATCGGTGAACGTCCCGGAACAATGCACCACACGTTTTCTGCTTATATAACAGTCGCAACCGCTGGCGTATGGAAGGAAGGCAAAATCGATCACAACATTACCCGGGTGGTTTCCGGGATTGCGGATACGGCTCTGAAGCCGGATCTCGCGGCAAAAGAAACAGCCCAGATCATCGTTGGCCAGTGGAACACTAAAAGCTAATGAACCTCCCAGCCGCATGCTGCTTTCCTTGCCCGCAAAGCCAAACTTTTTTAATATGAAGGTTTTGATGGGAAAGGTGCACTTTCTTCCTGACTCGATAATTTCGGCAAACGATTAAGCATAACGGCTTTGCAGTCACAAACATGCACATTAAGTGCCCGGTTAGCTTTGTTGATAACCGCTCGAAATGTGCAAGTACCTGATAGCTCATTTTCTGTTCCTGCAAAGTCGGGGTGTATAGTTGGCTGAAAGTCAATAAAGCGCATTTCTGCGAAGAGTATATGATTTCATACGGCAATGAATGATCTGAGCAGGAGAATTATCTTTATCCTCCCGAAAGGGGAATCGATGAGAAAAATACATTCGACTTTGACTCCAGATCGAACACTTTATAAAGTAGAGACGGCAGGAAAAGAATTACCGAAACGCCATTCAGATAAAACCGAATTGGGGTGTTCGAATAGAGCGGATTAGACATTTATGAGCGGGAGAAACATCAGTTGCTCGAAATGTCAAAAGAGAGAAACAACAAATAGGCGCTTGCGTCACGTTATTCAACTACGTTCCTGACTAACCCTGGAGTCTCCTCTGTCCCTGAC
>CAYMTB010000407.1:0-2493 GCA_964393225.1 uncultured Syntrophorhabdaceae bacterium | reverse complement strand
GTCGCTATATGCACTTTCTGGAAAACACACGCTGGGACGTAGTCGTGATTGATGAAGCCCACAATGTATCTGGTGGCAGCAACCCTGAAAAGCATCTGAGCTTCCGTCTTGCCCGAAGGCTTGCGCGTCGTACAAACAGTATGATTCTGACGACGGCAACACCTCACAATGGCAAGAGAGAGACCTTTGGTCGCCTGATCAGCTTGTTGGACCCCTCTGCTATTCCAGATCCTAACCTGAAAGAATATAGTTCTTCGGATATCAAGCCGTTTTTTCTGATGCGTTTCAAAGAGGACGTTCGAGCGGAAGCAGGCGATAACTTTGCGACGCGTGTAGTTGTACCTCTCGACAAGACAACGGAACAAGCTACAGCCAAAGAAGAGGCAGTATACCGGAAATTCGTGGAGGTTCGCGACAAGGTACTTGATAAGACTTTGATCTCTAATGCCATCGTACAATGGGGCATGTACAAGTCATTTCTTTCGAGTCCAGAAGCCTGTCGGTCCACAGCAGAAGAGCGCTATAAGAGGTTGAATAAGCAGGATGAATCCTCACCGGAAGTTGATTATCTGAAAGCCCTGATAAGTGCTTTGAGCGAATTGGATGTCGCCCAAAGTTCTCGTTTTAAGTTGTTGCTATCTGAATTAGAGAAAATGGGATGGAATGGTAGCGAAAGTAGTCCGCGGGTATTGTTATTCACTGAAAGTCGCGTTACCCAGCAAGCGTTAAGTATCGCTCTTGTGAAGCATTTCAAACTTAAACACAGTGACAAACATGATGACCAGGGCAATCAGGTATTGGCTGTCATTCATGGAGGTATGTCGGATACAGCTTTGGCTTCCACTGTTGAAAGCTTTGGAATTGGAGCTAGTCCTGTGCGGATAATGGTTGCAACTGATGTCGCCTCTGAAGGGGTGAACCTGCACCACCAATGCCACAACATCATCCATTACGATCTACCTTGGTCGATCATAACCTTGATACAGCGTAACGGGCGAATTGATCGCTTTGGTCAAAAGCATCCACCGGTAGTCCGTTATTTGATGGTAAAAAGCGATCAGGGTTTACTCAAGGGGGACAGTGAAATTTTTGAGCGTCTGGTCGCCAAGGTTGAAGAGATTAATCGCTCTACTCGTACTGGTGAAAGCGTTCTTAAGCTCTACGATGCTAAAAAAGAAGAAGAGTATATTGCCCAAGGCGTCATGGACGGTGATACAAAAGTACTCGATAAAGCCAATCCCCTGTCAGCGGAAAGTAGCGAGCTCGAAGAGACCCTTATTGCTGCCACCAAAGAGGGGCACGATGATTTCCTTGCCTTTCTAACTGGCCAGGCTGACGTACCAGTAACTAAAATCGAAGTAGCTGTAACTGACAATTCAAGGGCCCGATTAATGACAGATGTAAATTTTCTTGAACGAGGTTACGAAACCCTTGCTAAGGAGCTGGAACACGAAAAATATCCACCTCTGCAAAAGACACAATACCAATACATTCTTAACCCTCCCAAAGATCTACAGAGAAGACTTGGAGCCCCAGGAGCTGGCAACGATGTCGTTTTTGGCGCAACCGCAATACCTGAAGAAGCCTGGCCTGAAGATGGTCAGTTTTATCTAACCGCCAATATTGACCGGGTTAATACTGCAATCCGTGCTGCCTTGGCTCAAAAAGGACAATGGTCAAAGGAGATTCTACTTACAGAGCAACATCCTGTGCTGCAATGGCTGAGTGAACGCTTGTTGATGCTAATGGCACGTGGTGAAGCGCCGCTTATTGTGTCTCCGCACCTTGAACAAGGTGAATTGTTGTTTTGCTTTATCGGCCAGGTAAGCTCCCTTGCCGGCACACCTCTTATTGTTGATGCTCATGCTGTTTCATTCAAAAAAGGTGGGCGCTATGAAATCAGCCCACTCAAGGAGTCATTGGATAAAGTCCGCTTTGATCATCTGAGCAACTCCGGAATAAAGGGAAGTCTTTCGGACAGCCTGTTGTCAGGCTTTGTTGTCTCTGCTGTTGATCAGAGCCTCTTTTATCTTAAGTCTCTTATTACCAAACGTCGAGATCAAAACAGACCGTTACTGGACGAAGAAGAAGCTCGGCTCAAAAGCTGGTTCAGGCGTTGGGGGAGTAAAATTGAAGAACAGCTTAACGGATTGGCGCCGGAGTCAAAACGAGCCACCAAACTGCGCCAACAAAGAGATGAGATGGAAAAGTATCTGAATGACCGCAAGCATAACTGGTTAGACTCGCATTTTCGTGCTTCCTCTGACCCAACTACCCGATTAGTCCTGGTTGTAGAGGGGGTTCGCTAATGGCATTAGATAGCGCTATTAATAATGTTGGCGAATATTATGCCGTTCACTATCTTGCAGGGCAGTTTGCCAAAGACATTGCCGAGATGGCCAAGCACTGGCAGGATCAAGGATCTCAGTCCATTCCAAAAAGACTACAGGCATTGAGTGTGGACTATTTCAGGGCAAAAGCTAAAGCACTTGA
>CAYMTB010000406.1:0-2499 GCA_964393225.1 uncultured Syntrophorhabdaceae bacterium | reverse complement strand
TTTCACAGATGATTAGATGTTTGGATGATTGGAAGTTTAGCTAACCCTCTAACCTTCTGCTTTTCCAGCTTTCACCTTTCACTGCCTTCATCTGTTCTTCCCTTCCCTGGAGTTGCCCCTATCTTCCCATCCTCGTAACTTCGCAACTTCAGCCTTCCCACTATCTGCGCAGGTTAAAACCTGCGGCTACCTGTCTTTATCCTTCCCCTTACTCAACTCACTTAACTTACTCAGCCGCCTTTCCCTGCCTTTTTCACCTTTCACTACTTACACTTATCTCCATCAAATACATCCTCAACTTTTCAACCCTCTCCTTATTACTTCGGTAAGACGGCAGGAGTTTCTGATATTGCTTCACCTTATTTATGTCTTTAATCTCCTCAATAGTAATGTCTTGCTGGAGCCACTTCCTTACGTTATGGAATGCGCCGATAAACAGGATACCGCCTTCCCCTTCCTGAACCGTATCGTTTATCTGTTTCGCTATAAATTTATCTCTCTTGTCTAAAAGATTGTTTTTGGCGAGCCTATACTTCATGGCTGCATCAAGCTTCTGCGCGCGGTTTTTTGCCTGTGTTACCTTAAGAATCCAGTCACGTTCCTCCCTGACAAGATCGATATCTTCTGTCTTTACAAGTATAGCGCCTTTCCGGATGAGTTCCGAGACAATCTGATAATTCCGGCTGCCTGTCTTAACAGCCTCCCGCACTATTGTCATCCCCAATTCTCCATCAGCCGCCATGCCGTCCTGGAATACCCTGAATCCTGTCACCTCAATGGAATCAAAATAGCCGGCTATGGCATCCCAGAAACCAAGGACTGTTTCCTGGTGCCTTTTCCAGAGTGTTTCCCCGAATTCCCTGAGCCCTCTTTTTGCAATATCCGCGCCCACGGAACCGAGGTCAGCCTCTGTATGGATAATGGGAACATATAGTAAAGTGCGCATAATTTCCTTGTCCCTGGTAATTCGTAATTGGTAATTGGTAACTGGTTTAACTAATCACGATTCACGAATAACGGCCTTTTCATTTCACCTTTTCTTCCAGCCGCTTAATCCTCTTTTTCAATTCTTTTGTCTCATCCTCAGCGGCTTTTGCCTTTTTGCCGTCGGATAAATAGGAGTCCTGCTGCCACCAGTTGATCCCCATCTCCATCGCCTTATCAACAGATGCGATGAGCAGCCTTATCTTGATGGTTAAAAGTTCAATGTCGGCAATCCGTATCTGGATATCGCCCGCAATAACAATCCCTTTGTCCAGCACCCTCTCCAATATATCGGCAAGGTTGGTAGCCTGTGTTGCATGCATCATCTGTTTCTGTTCAGACATAATATTCTACCTCCATGGTAAAAATCCGTTCACGGTTCACAGTTCACGGTTCACAGCATAAAGCTAAAAAAATCTGTTCACGACTCACAGCTCACAACCTCTCATTACCAGTTGTCATTCTCACATCCTCATGTCTCTGCCGTGAACTGTGAACCGTGAACTGCTTTTCTCACATTAAATCTCCCAATGGACCGAGATTCAAGTTCATATCTTTATCTTCAATACCGAAGATTGCCTGGATTTCCTGCATCTTCTTTTTTACCGCCTTCAGGCTCAATCCGAGCTTTTGAATCTCTACAGGAGAAAGCGTGCCTTTCTTAACTCTTCTGAATGCCTCCTTCTCCATAAGCTTTCTTATCAACTCGACAATAGTTAAAATAAGCTTTGCCAGACCCTGTTCTGTTTCCCTCGGGCTGTCCGCATTGATAAGCCTTGGGATATTTTCTTCAGCCTTTTTTATCTCTTTCTGCAATTTCTCAATGTATGCCTTGTCTTCTTCAGTCAATTCTCTTTCGGGGCTGCTGCGGCTTTTCCCGGATAACTCCTCGGCCTTGGAAACTGAAGTAAGGATGAGCCTTAAGCCCAGAAACACAAGGTCTACATCAGCTACCCTTATCACCATGTCGCCGTTGATCACCGCCCCCTTTTCCAGGACTTTGTCCAGCACATCAACCAGCGTCACCTTATCACGTTTATTTATCATGCCTTATCGCTCCTAACCGCCCATTGACTAAATAATATTGCATAACCTGTAAGAGGTTGGGAAAATCCCTCGCTGAAGCGAACCTCGAGGACGGTTTGGGACCCTGCCGATGAGCTGAAGTGAGCCTGCGGCCAGGCCGCGGTTAGGCCAATTCTCATGTTCGAAACCCAGTGGTGAGTTTGAGAATTGAACGGAAGCGAATCGTTGTCAGGGTAAACCGCCCGGAGCGTGAGAGCGGAAGCGAGATTTGGACAACCGGAAGTGTTTGGGCTGCAGACTATCAAGGCGTGCCCCCGTTTGTAAAATTAAAAGGGGGCCAGGGGCCGCTGTATTCAAGGCTGAGTCCTCTTGTCTTAAAGCCCTCGGCCATATCTTCAAGGGTCTTCACAAATGCATCGACCTTATCCGTGTAGACCAAAAAGGCTGCATTCAAGACCATCCTTTCTGTTTTGCCTGTCATCTCCCTGT
>CAYMTB010000405.1:0-2502 GCA_964393225.1 uncultured Syntrophorhabdaceae bacterium | reverse complement strand
CACCGCATAAAAATCAGCGATCCGGCTTATGGCCGGATCGCACCACAGCCTTACCGATTATAACGTGCTCGAAGCACAATAGTGTCTACCTTTAAGGTAAAAACATGAAAAAGGTCTGTGGTCTTGACGTGCATAAAGATACAATATTTTTGTGCATTTTGACCGAGAACGGTCAAGTATTTTTGCGTGAATTTGGCACGCTAACCGCTGAGGTTGAAGAGATGCGGGATTTGATCAAAGAGCAACATGTGAGTGAAGTTGCCATGGAAAGTACTGGGATTTACTGGATGCCAATATGGCGGATATTGCAGGGTCATGTGGAAATGAAACTGGTGAACCCCTATTTTATCAAACAATTGCCTGGGCGTAAGACGGATGTAAAGGATTCCCAATGGATAGCAACCGTGCTGCAAAAGAAGCTGATCAAGGGGAGTTACATACCGGGGAAACACATTCAGGAGTTACGGCAGTATGAACGACGTTATGTCCATATATGCGAACAGGTAACCCGGATAGAGCAGGAGATTGACCGTCAATTGCACCGTTGCAATATTCGCATCACCAACTTTACGAGTAAGGTAGGCAGCGTTTCGGTCATGGGTGTTGTAAGAGGACTAGTTAAGGGAGAAACGACCCCGGAGGAATTGGTCAAGCACATTCATGGACGTATTACCAATAAACACAAAGAAAAAATTGCAGCTTCGTTAAAAGGGGTTGTTTCTGGTTCTGACCGGTTTATCTTTCGCCAAAATTATGAAGAGCTGGAACTTCTTACGCGCCAGCAACAGGAATGTGTAAGGGAGATGGAACAAATATGCGATACCTTGTACAAGGAAGAAATGAACCTGCTATGTTCTGTTCCGGGCATTCAAAAATTGAGCGCGATGACAATTATTGCCGAACTGGGGGTAGATATGAAAACTTTTTTGACTGCCGCGGCATTAGTTGGTTGGGCTGGGCTGAGACCCCGCAATGATGAAAGTGCCAAGAAAATTAAAAGCAGAAAAATTACCAATGGAGACAAGTATCTCAGAAGGATTCTCGTACAATGTGCATGGGCAATAACCCGGACCAAAGGTTGCTGGCTAAGTGGCAAGTTTAGCGAATTGGCCAAGCGACGTTCGCAAAAGAAAGCATTGATAGCCATTGCAAGAAAACTATTGGTCATCATATGGCATATTCTTTCAAAGCATGAGGTTTATAAAGAATACAAACCCAAACTGAGTCCAGAACAGAAACAAAAACGCATAGCAAGGTTAGAAAAACAGATCATTGAACTTCAAGCACAATAAGGCCGGGTATATTTGTGGTGGTTAGACCCCGTTTACAAACTGGCTCATTCTTTTGTTAAGCACACGCACCTGAGTCCTGAACTCGCAGAGGAAATTATTCACCAAGATGCTTATGTGCGCTGACAGAGAGTTATTGATTAAGCGTGGGTCCAGATGCAGGCTTTTTGGCTGCTACCAAATAGCTAACTGGATGGGCGGGATTTATAGAGGAAATTTATTGTAATTCCGCAAATAAATCAAAACTTTCGGGTCGGATGATTTTTACATTGTAAAATGATCCAGGGATTAGCTTATCATCGGTTTTGGGGATTAACACCTCGTTGTCCACTTCGGGTGAGTCGTGTTCCGTGCGTGCAATATAAAAATCCCCTTCTATCCGGTCAATGATAACTTTCAATGTTTGTCCCACTTTATTTTGGTTGATTGTCAGTGAAATCTGCTCCTGGATGGCCATCAGTTCTTCAGCGCGCTGCTGTTTAACTTTTCGCGCAACAGAATCCCTGAGTCTGAAAGCCGGTGTATCTTCTTCATGGGAATAGGTAAACACGCCCAGCCGATCGAATTTAGTTTCCTCAATGAACCGGCTGAGTTCCTCAAACTCTTTTTTGGTTTCCCCGGGGTATCCAACAATAAAGGTAGTTCGAATTGCAACCTGTGGAATGGCTTTGCGGACAGATTCAACTAATTTACGGGTTGTCGTTCCATCCCCCCCCCGGTGCATCGATTTGAGGATGCGGTTGGAGATATGTTGGAGGGGAATGTCGAGATAATTACAGATATTGTTGTTTGATTTTATAACCTCCAGCAGTTCAGGAGGAAAACCATCGGGATATGTGTAATGAAGACGTATCCATTCCAGTCCATGGATATTTGCCAGGGTATCGAGCAATTCAGGAAGAAGGCGTTTTTTATAAAGGTCGAGGCCATAATACGTTGTATCCTGAGCAATAAGATTGATCTCTTTTATGCCGTTTGCTACCAGGTTAGACACCTCTCCTACAATATCCTCCATTGGTCTGCTTAGATGTTTTCCGCGAATTATGGGAATAGCACAGAAGGCACATTTCCGGTCACAGCCTTCGGCGATTCTGACATATGCATAATGCGAAGGGGTCGTGATTTTTCGTTCACCGAGCAGATGAGTTTTATACGTTCCTCCGATATGGCTGATAATTTTTTTCAGGTCATTTACGCCAAAAAAGGCATCAAC
>CAYMTB010000404.1:0-2508 GCA_964393225.1 uncultured Syntrophorhabdaceae bacterium | reverse complement strand
TAATTACATAATCAGCAGCACCTCGTTTCATTGCCTCCACCGCTACCTCTTCCGAGCCGGTACCGGTTACGATTATGACGGGTATATCAGGGTTCTTTGCGTGGACAGCATCAAGTACCTGTAAACCATCAAAACCAAGTATATTGAAGTCTGAAAGGATTACATCATAAATGTTTTCTTTGATACACCGTTCGAAATCTGCCCGGGAGCGGACCGATTCGACGATAAAATCATTTTTCTCTCTTTCAAGGGCATCCTTTACAAGCTCAATATCGAGTAGGCTGTCATCGATATGAAGGACTTTTACCGGTTTCTTCATGCTCATTCCTCCTTCGGCGGGCCAACGTTCAAAATAATCCAGTATTGTTCGATCTGTTTGACAACTTCAAGAAATCCATCAAATGTAATCGGCTTTACAAGATAGCTATTGGCGCCAATATCGTATGAAAGGGCACGGTCACCTTCTTCTTTTGAGGATGTAAGGATAATAACAGGTATACGCTTGAGGATTGGAGAGCCCTTTACCTGACGGAGCACCTCAAAACCATCAATGCCAGGCATCTTGAGGTCAAGAAGAACAATGTCGGGGAGCGGATACTTTTCCCGGTCTCCATATTCGTCCCTGCCGAACATATAGTCCAGAGCCTTCTTACCGTTTGTAGCAACATAAATAGTATTTCCCAGACGCGCTTCTTTAAAGGCATCAAGGGCCAATTCCACATCCATGCGGTTATCCTCAACAAAGAGGATATGGGCGGGCTTGATCATAATATCACTCCTTTCGTAGTTTAACATAAAAAACGCTTCCTTTCTCCGGTGTTGATTCCACCCAAACCTGTCCATTCATAAGTTTTACCGCCTTCATCACAATAGCCAGGCCTATGCCGGTTCCGACGTACTCTTCATCGCTGTGCAGCCGTTGGAACATATTGAATACCTTCTCGCAGTATTCTTCAGGGATACCGATGCCATTGTCGGTTACACTAACGATAATGTTATTGTTTTCATCCCTACAGCCAATCGTTATACACAACGGAACATTCTTCCGCCTGAATACAATCGCATTATCAAGAATATTTGTAAAGACCTGGCGGAGAAGCCCCACATCACCGCTGACAACGGGGAGGTCTTCCGGTATTGAAAGTTCTGCACCTGCCAGTTTTACCTGTTCTGAAAGAATATCGAGTACCTGTATAATAATACGCTTAAGGGAAACGGGTTGCAGCGATATGGCGCCGCGTCCTACACGAGAATACTCAAGCAGTTCATTTATCAGAATACCCATCCTTTCGCTTGCAGTTATTATATTATCAAAATAATGGCTTGCCTCTTCGTTCAATGTATGCCGGTAGCGACGTTCTATAATCTGGGCAAAACCGCTGATTGCCCGTAGTGGCGCCTTAAGGTCATGCGAAACAGAATAAGAGAAGGCTTCAAGTTCTTCGTTGGCAGCTTCAAGCTGGGCAGTGCGCTCTTGCACTCGCTGTTCAAGTACCTTCTGTTCTGTGATATCTCTCAAGATCCAGGTGCTGATTATCCATCCACCCCGTGTCCTTCTCGTTGATAGCGTGAACCCGACAGGCAGCATCCTGCCATCTTTTCTTCTAACTATCGTTTCGGTTGTTTTTCCAATAAGCTGCCCTTCTCCGCTGTTCATAAGGCTTACTATTTGCTCTCTTACGAATCGGATCAGCTCTTCCGAAATTATCAGGTCGGCAATCCGTGAACCAACGGCTTCTCCCCTGCTATACCCAAAAAGTCTCTCTGCTGAGGAATTCCACAGGATTATCCTTTCCTCCTGATCAAAGGTCACAATTGCATCATTGGCTGATTCAACAAGAGCTTTATAGCTTTCTTCGGCTTCGCTAAAAAAGCCTGTGATTGCCCTTTCTAATGAAATCCCCTTTGCCCTTGAACTTTTGACGGTTGTCAGTATGGCAATAAGCGCATAAATGCCCGCCACATACTGCGAAGACCTCCCAACCCAGCCGATAGGGCTTCCTACAGCCTTTTGTATAAAAAAGGCGAAGAGGCTTAAACCCATTAACAGCAAAGTCAAAGAATACCAGTAGAGAAAATCCTGCTTTTCTCTGGAATAAAGCGTCATGAAGAAAAAAGATGAGAAAACAAACAGAACTATTGCTGTACCCAAAACAACCTGCCTGAGCAATGTGGGACCCACACCCTGAAGGAAAAAGGGAGGGACCACACCCTGAAGGGTTGCAACCGTAAGGAGGGCTACTAAGATAATAACCCCCGAATATGCCGATACAATCTTTAGTCTTCGTTTTCCGGGCGTCTCTTCCAGAGAGACCCCCCTGGAAGCCATGCTTGCGCCGAGGGCATGAAGGATTGCACCTAAAAAGGCAGCTGTATTGTAGATGGTAACATTGACATTTGCTCCGCCCGATATGCCCCGAAGCCAGCCTGCAGATGCTGCCCCGAGCCCAAAGGTAAGCAATCCGCACCCCATCAATATGATACCGGTTGAGCCGCTTATAATATAGC
>CAYMTB010000403.1:0-2512 GCA_964393225.1 uncultured Syntrophorhabdaceae bacterium | reverse complement strand
AGGATCAGCCCCTTCTCGCTGATTGTGAAATAGCCCGTCGGTGCCATGTCATAGAGGTCGAAATAGCGCCTCCGTGCGGCTTCCAAGCTCTCCTGCGACAAGCGCAGTTCTTCGTTCTGAATCTCCAGTTCGATCTGATGTACCCTGAGATCGTGGAGTGTCTGTCTTACTTCCTTAGGGGTAAGCTCCTCAGAGTGTTCCGGCGATAGGATTGAATTTTCCTGGGCGATCACTTCCGCCCGATTGCGCAGTTCGTCCGCCGGTTTGGCTTGGGTGTTCTTATCAGTCTTCTTTTGCTTCATCTTGTTGGTCCCGTATTAGAATAGTTTACAGAAAAGCGATCTAGTACTCTCCGTTCTGTATTCATCGTGAAGCATATCCGTTAAAATCACCGGATGCTTTATTAAAGGAAGTTAAACAAATAGATTCACATCATTTACTTACGCTTAAAATCCCGTATATGGAATTGGCGTAAGGTTATTCGTGACAATTGATCCGTTACCTTTACCCGCGAAGTATCTTTTCCACTAAATATTCCATATTTTCTCTCTTGAAGGGCTTCGTCAGAGCGCCTTTAAAGCCATAATCGGCATAGTTCTCAATGACCGGATCATCCACGTACCCCGAAGCAATGATGGCTTTGACAGATGGGTCTTTCTTCAACAATTGCTCCATGGCCAACTGGCCTCCCAAACCCTGACGCACTGTCAAATCAAGCATTACCAGATCAAAAGGTGTCCCGGACTTTAGAGCTTTTCTGTAAGTGTCAATTGCCTCCTGTCCATCCTTCACATCCGTCACCTCATAACCCATCCGTTCCAGATAAGCGCGCTCGATCACGCGGATGTGATGCTCATCGTCCATGATTAAAACCCGCACCATGCCGGCTGATACTGTTTTCTTAACCTCTTTCACATTTATTCCCTTGGCCAGGTCCGCACCCAGTTCCGGCTGCGCCGGCAGATAAAGAACAAAGGAAGCGCCTTTCCCCGGTAGTGAGTGCACCGTGATATGGCCGTCATGATTCTTCAAAACAGAATAGCAGACCGTCAACCCCAATCCCAGCCCATTCCGGGCGCCCATCTTCTTCGTTGTAAAATAGGGGTCAAAGACCTTTGAGAGAAGCTCCTCAAAGATGCCGATTCCCTCATCTGCGAACGTGATTTTTAGATAGGACCCCTCTTTCAAGTCAAGAACGTCTCCTGCCTGTATCAGTACATTCTCCGCCTGTACCGTCAGATTTCCACCCTCCGGCATAGCCTCTACGACGTTCTTTGTAAGATTGCAGAATACCTGCTTCATCTGGAGTTCGTCTGCCTCAGCGGGCCAGAGGTTCTCCATGAAGTCGAACTTCACTCTGACTTCAGTTCCCTTTATGGTATTGTTGACAGTATCCCGGATGAGCTCTTTAAGATCAAAGATTTCCCGGAGGGGCCCTCCGCCCCGGGAAAAGGTGATAAGCCGGCTGGTCAGATCCTTTGTCTTATCAATGCCTTGCATAGCATTCAGTAGCCGTTGACGAGAAACGTGAGCAAGGGGCAGATCCATGAGGGCCAGATCAATATACCCCTGCACGATTGCCATCAGATTGTTGAAGTCATGGGCAATCCCCCCGGCTAAAACGCCCAGGGATTCCAGCTTGTGAGCCCGAAGAAGCTCCTCCTCCATTCGCTTGCGAATGGTGACGTCACTAATCGTGACGCGGCATACGGAAGCGCCCTCGACATCCCGCCCTGTGTTCGTCGAAGGGTCATGCGTGACTGTGGCTTCCAGATGCGCCCAGAATTGTGTTCCGTCCTTTTTCAGCATCCGCAGTTCGCGAACCTGTGGCGCAACGGGATGCACTGTCTCCCCTGCACCAAGTCGAAGGGAGCTTGGCGAATAGGTCTCAAAGAGTTGCTTGCGGTACTGGTAGTAGATGTCCTGGTCTTCCTTGGGGATAATCCGGGAAAACGGCTGCTCGAGTAGATTACTTCTCGTCACGCCCAGCATGGTGGCGGCGGTGAGGTTGGCCTCCAGGATCAGTCCCTTCTCGCTGAGGGTAACATAACCGACCGGCGCCAGATCGTAGAGGTCGAAATACCGCGCCCGGGCTGCTTCAAGTTCCATCTGGGTCCGGCGCAGTTCCTCGTTCTGAATCTCCAGCTCGATCTGATGTACCCGGAGATCATGGAGCGTCTGCCGTGTTTCTTCGAGCGAGAGTGACTCGATATTTTCCTGGGACTGGGCGGCCTTTCCCCGGACGATCTCTTCGGCCTGCTTGCGTAGTTCGGTTTTTTTGTCAGTCATGGATTTACTCCTTTGTAGGTCTTGTCGTATCAAGGAATGTTTTTTTTGTCTGTCGTGGAAATATGGAAAAACGTGTAGCGAAAAGTTGACAAATGAAGGCCGGGAGATGCCAAAAAAGGATTTGCAGGAAGGATTATTTCAGATAGATTGCTCTGTGCTGGAGGGCAAATATGATCAATCCGGGAAGATCGGAGATACCCATCTTCTGCATGAGGCGATAGCG
>CAYMTB010000402.1:0-2524 GCA_964393225.1 uncultured Syntrophorhabdaceae bacterium | reverse complement strand
ATAGCACCATGCAATATTTCATACAATAAAAATATTACTCAGTGCATTTGTTGATAATAGCACCTTGTAATAGCATAGGTGTATGAAAAGAAAAAATATCGTAGGCAACAACATCAGAACAATCCGCACCCGAAAAGGACTGACCCAGGAGGCTCTTGCCCTGGAAAGCGGTCTGTCTCAAGGGTACATCAATCAACTGGAAAACGGCAAACGGCTCTATACTCAGAAGTCTTTGGAAATGATTGCAGAGGCGCTGTCCACGCCTATGATCAACTTTTTCAGGGAGGAAGGCACCAAAGAAGCTGGCCAAAAGAATCAGGAAAGAGATCTCGCCGATAAAAAACCTTACAAAAAAGAACTCCTGTCTCTGTTGAACGGTATGCCTGATCATATTATCGAACATTATGTCACCCTGGTAAAACTGGAAAAGCAGCTCCTAAAAGGAAATAAGGGCTGATCTTAACCTGGGTTTTGTTTCCAACCTTCTTGGCAATTACCCTATGCCATTTGGCCTTACCAGCATCCTTTGATTTCGACTGCATCTTGATCTGAAGCGTGTCATCTTCTTCCCTGAGGCAAATCTCGACATTGTCCTTGGGATATATTTCAGCTTTCCCTTTGACAATACTGGCTGCGGAAATAGAAGCATAATTACTGACCTGCCAATTCATTTCCATTGCCTTTAATCTGATGGTCTGGGCATCGGCATTGAGCTTCTTGGATGAATTGAAACAATCATCGGCAAAGGATACAGTAGTCGTCAGAAAGATAAAGGCAGTAACGACTTTCAAGATTAGAAAAACACAGCGACTCATAAATCCTCCCTCTGCAATCTGATCGTGCGAAAGTTATTCCAAACTATAAAACCATAGATGCCACAAACAATCATTCCCAACATTATGCCTGAATCTTCCTTCAATACGATCATCATTGACAGAATGATGATGATCATGATGATCTTGACCGGTATAAACAAATGAAATCGCATCAGTAACCTGGCTATTGGATTGGCTTCATAACCGCCATCCCTCAAAACCTTTCGGGTAGTGGTTATATCCAGGATATTCAGAATTACGAAGATTATGGCCAACAAGAATGTAATCATTATTGCTGAACACCCTCCCAAATTTTCAATATCAAAAACATTGATAATTACCCATATTCGCTTATCTCACCGTCAGCACAGGTAGCTTCTTGACTAAATGACGGTCTTTCATTGTCTTTCCCGGATTCTGTCCTTGGTCTATAACAGCCCATGTCGTACCGCTGGAGCGGTACAGGTAAAGTCTGGCTTTCCTTGTGAAGGTTTCCCGAGTCCACTCCGCCAGGGGTTCAAAGGAATGTCCGATCCACAGTTTCTCGCGATCTTCATACTCGATTAAAGGTTCGGTCTTGTCAGGATTGGGGTGGTCGCGGCACATGCTGCACAGCCAGCTCCCTGATGATGTCTGCTCTTCAGAAAGGTCAAATTCCCTCACGATGTCAAAACAAGTATTCCGGTAGTCAACGCCGATCATAATCATACCGTTCCAGGTAAAGGTACATGTGATGTGCTTGCTGACGCCTCTGAAGCCGATGACAAAGGAACCCTTCTCCTGCCTCAGCAAGTAGGGTGGATGGGAAAACAACTGGTGGTTGTGGGCTGCCCAACGCAAAAATAGTTTCTTCTGGTAAAAATTCTTTCTGATTGGTCTGATTCTCATTTTTTTGCCTTATCCTTGCTTTCTTCGCACATTAAAAAGACCTTCGCCTCATTCCCCATTACAAAGAGAATTATATTTCAATGTTTTCATGAACTGGTCGAAGGCTTCAATCTTTGAAATATTTTTCCGAAACCATTTTTGTATCCATACCGATAGGATCATCATATCTCTTTTTCGGACAGATATGATTCTCAATATGATGTCTCCGATATCGGCAAGATCATCTTCGTCTTTGACGAGACTATGCTGGATCTCAAATTCAATAATTGTTTCCTTACCCGGCCAGATTCTTTCAATTTCATCGGCAAGATCTTCTTTAAGATCATACCACCGCTCAGTAATCGGTCTCAGGTAAACCTCTTTTGGACTCAAGATGATAAAAGGTCTCCTTTTGACCGAGGTTGACTTGACATCAAGATGGCCTTCGCAGATGCTGACGAGATCGAGCGTTTCAAGATTATTCAGTCGTTCAAGCCATTGGTTATCAAGATTCCTGTCAACAGCCCAATCCCGCCATGGTCGTTCATACGATTTGCATTCCATAATGATCTCAGCAAAATTGAATTAATCACCAAGGGTGAATAATCACAACTTCCATGTCCAACAGCATCCAACCTAAAGCTAACGCCGCTATCGCCAATAAAATATATATGATTTTTTTTGTTCTTGGAGTCATAAAGCTAGCCTCCTGTATTGATATTCCATCGTCGCGAGTTATTATCAAGTCATCAGTTATGCGACGCTGGCATCGACACTGACCAAGCTGCCGGTCTTGTTCCGTTTGACTTCATCACCAAGAAATCGTTCCAAGTCTTCCGTGG
>CAYMTB010000401.1:1718-2526 GCA_964393225.1 uncultured Syntrophorhabdaceae bacterium | reverse complement strand
TACGACAACGTGGTTACCCTTTTTAAGGTGCTGTTCTACGATCTCAGCAAGTTTTTGGAAAGAGGATACCTTGATCCAGCCGGTTTTCTTGCCTGACTTGAAGGCCATGTTGAAAGATGTAATAGGGGTGCCATCATTCGTGTAGAATGTCTCCGGATCGCTGCCGAGATTGCCGCTAATAATACAATTGTTCATTTGGTTTTCACCTCCTTTTTGTTATTTAAAAAATGCGCTAACGGTTAGAATTTAATATATATAGTGAAGATGAAACGGATGATGGGTGAGGGTTTATTGTGGGGTTTGGAGTACTTTATACTCTTGTGGGTAAAAAATGATTGGTTTTAGAGGGGATTTTACTCGGGTGGGTAAAAAATGTGAGATGTTAGAGATGGATTTTGTGTAATGTTTGTTCAAACTCCCTGGGGAACTTGAAAAGGGTGTGATTGGTGATAGATGTGAGGGGTGGAGGGATATTGATGCTGGAGTTGATGCGAAGTAAAAGAAGACAGCCAATTGTATTAATGAGAGATAAGAAGGAAGAAAGATATCTTATGTATATCATCTGGCAATAACCTGAAATGTTATAAAACTTCAAAACATGATTAAGACCGAAAAATGCACAAAGAATAAACAAGGAGATTCTGGTTTAACGGCACCACCTCTCCTTTTTTGCCAATTCATACAACATACACTCCCCCATACCGCATGCCTTCTGAGCATCATTGCACCCCTGGACTTTATCGCCCATATCTAAATATACTACCCCCCGTTTGTTGTAAGCACTGGCATAATCCTGTTTGAGACGAAT
>CAYMTB010000401.1:0-1618 GCA_964393225.1 uncultured Syntrophorhabdaceae bacterium | reverse complement strand
AGCTTCGTTGAAATCCAAAATCGCTTTCTGATGCATGCCGAGGTTGCCGTATGCTGTCCCCCGGTTGTTGTATGCTTCAGCATAATCCTGTTTGAGACGAATAGCTTCGTTGAAATCCAAAATCGCTTTCTGATGCATGCCGAGGTTGCCGTATGCTACCCCTCGGTCGTAGTATGCTTTGGCATCATTCGGGTTTTGACGGATAGCCGTGTTGTATTTTTCAATTGTAGCATCGCTTGTACTGGATTGATTTTGTGGAACCTGTTTAGGGGCCGCCGTGGAAACGTTTGGCTCTGACTGCGACTCAACTTTGGCCTGCTTTTTTTGTTTGGATATTGTTTCCCATAAGCCTTCGCCAGTTTTCCTTGCAAATGACACATGGTTCTTATTGTCTGCAAATTCAGAGGTGTAAGCAATATCAAGAGTCTTAATAACTTCTTCATCATACGAGCCATAATGGTCAACTGAAATACAATTAACTTTTGCAAGACAAACGTATTTGCCGATTTCTTTGTCCACTTTTTCAGGACGTACATACGAAAGATAAAATTCTACATCGGCATTTTTTGGATCGTCCTTCCAAGGTTTTTCAAGAATAACTTCCCCTTTTAGCTTACCATCTTTGTATTTAAAATTTCTGTATATGACGCCCCGAAATATAAAAAAATCCGCCCAATTATCTTTAACGATAGTGAGAACTATTTCTTTTGTCTTGTCATCATTACAATCCGGTGGCATTTTCTTTCCGCAACCCGTAAAAATGGATAATGCAAAAAATAATAAAACAATTGTAAAAGTGATTTTTTTCATTACAACCCCTCCTTTTTAATCTACTGTTGTTCTTATATCAATCACTTAAAAGAAAAATATTCATTTATGAGTTGTCCGATGGCATTTATGTCTTTTTCTCTCTTTAACATTTGGATAATACTGCTTGGATTCCAACCTAATCGATTCTTGAGAACGCCACATTTAATGGGATTGTTGCGGATAGGCGCTTGCCATTTAACTTTGATTCTGTATTCGGGACACTTAAACTGTTCTTTATAAACGAGCGGATCAGAATAGGTTATGCCGTCCCATGGCTCTAACACCTTGCCAATTCCAACAATGCCAATACCGCTTGCATACATTAAGCAAGTATCTCCAGCAGACATTCGGCTCAACTTATGGCCATACAGCGGGGGACCACCCGAAAAGGCATACCCATATTCAAACCATTTATCATGTGGACTTATCCCTCCAAGAGAAACAGCATCGGTATTTATGAAGAAATATGGCATCCCCCTCCTTCTGCTATCAATCATTCAACGGTAATCTATAATTTCTCAAATCCTATCCCTTTGTAACATTTTTGTCAAACTGGAATCATTGAAGGTCTTATTCATATCAACATGATTTTACGCACACACCTTTTTGACGTTATCAACCATTCCTGAATCATGTTTCAAGATTCCCAGGCAACTTGATCCGGTTCACCATTCGACACCACCCGACTTCAAAAGTTCCTGAACATTTTTATCACCAAGTCGTGCGCACATCTTCATATCTTCCCAACCTTTATCCTTCTCTCCCACCTTATTATACATGACACCCCTATTGTAATATGCATTTGTGT
>CAYMTB010000400.1:0-2532 GCA_964393225.1 uncultured Syntrophorhabdaceae bacterium | reverse complement strand
GCTTTGTAAGTACATACAAGGGAATCCAATCCGATTATACTGAGCAGAAATCATTTGTTTTTTACGCATAGTTTTCCATCACCTAACACGTGAATAATATAACATTTATTTTCGGCATTTTTCATGGGGTTTTTTCCGCACTCGAAACGCTATCTTGCAGCTTTTTTGTGGTAATAGTGTATTAAGACAAAACCGTCACGGTGTAGACTTGTAGGTGTGTGCAATCCCTGCCAATATGCCAATATTCATGAAAATATTCCGTTTATTATGGGTTGAAAGGTGCAAATTATTGATCGTGATTTTTTCAGCAGGAGATGGTGTTTGCAACTTCCTGTAATCCACACAGACAGCCTTTTTAGTGTTGTAGCGGCTTTCATACGGCAATAAATATTCCTTGTTTATTTTTGCTGTTTCTCTGCTATAACCAAATATAACTATACTGATAGAGACAATATGATGTGTTTGTTTCCATACCCCCCCGATTGATGGTCATCTGCCCTTTTCTATCACTCTCTTGTGGTACATAAGTGGCTGAAGCATTCTGAGGTTGACAACATTCAAGAGAAATGACAACATTATTTGATAGAGTTATGGATAACCGGATTATACATTTTGGTGTACGTTCAAGGAAAGGGTTCACCGCTATCGAACTCCTAATCGTCGTGGCAATAATCGGTATACTGGCCGCCCTGTCAATACCCCGCTTCCTTTATGTCCTGAGGGCTCGCCAGACGGCAGATTGCACAGTGAATAGAATAACGGCGCAGAATGCAGAATGGCAATACGTTATCGATAGTGGAATACCGAGCCAGTCCATTGATGAGCTTATACAAAAGAAATATCTCGCAACTTACCCTCAGTGCCCTGCTGGTGGAGTATACATGTGGATTAGCGAGGCATCAGAAGGAAACCCTTTCAGGAACCTCGGATGTTCCATTCATTATTTTCCTTTGCAAAGCACAACTGCACCGCTTACGCCTCAAAAAACTTATAATATAGATCTTGGCAAGGACGCCCTTAAGAATACTGTTAAAGATTTATTTGCTTCCTTTGAGGATTATGTGAAGGTTTGGCAGTCAGAACAAAACAAAATGCCGCAAGCTGCTACCGCAACGGGCTATACATCATGGAACGTAGCCTTGCAGGCAGACAGTCCTTATGCGGCAAACCGGCTGAGCGCAAAATTTTGGAACGAATATTTTCAGTATCTTGGAGAAGAGGCTATCAATGCAACAAATAGTGAAATAGCAGACTTCAAGCTATTCTTCAAACATGACCAGTCGGGTAATGCAACTCCAGATATAGCAGGTGTTTATCTAAAGACAGCAAATGGATATAGCGGCACTTACTTTTCAACCGGTGAGGTCATTTCAGGCAATGAGAAGAATGGTGCTTACCACTACAAGAATTACATAGAAACTGTAAGTTACACGAGTAACGGAACTGCCATTGGAGAACTAAAGTACAAGGCAATAGCTGGCGTGAAATAATTGATTTACAGTAAGTACATGAGAACATCGCGTTTTACGAAAAGAACCAGCAGAATCTTCTCGGAAAACCTTAAAAAAGGATGATAAAACCTGGCTTATATTTTTGCTCGAATCGTTGCAGCATTCTTATTTATGTTTTCGTTTTTTTCTCAACGCCCGTGCAACCTTGTTTGTCAATGCTTGTAATGTAATGGGTTTCACGATATAATCAGTAACGCCTTCAGAGATCGCCTTTTTGACCATTCCAATATTGTTATAGCCAAGCTGCTGAAGCAGAACCGAGATAAGCATCCTTGCAGCCGGGCGGTCCTCTACAACGAGAATTTTAGATATATCTTCCGCTAAGTTCTTCATTGCAGCACTTCCTTCACAGACTTAAGTTTTTCGTGGAGAGGCAGCATAAGGGGAAGTATTTCCTCCAACATGTTGTCTCGGACCTTCTCTTCCATCTCTTTTGCCAACTCATAGATATCGTTGATGGCGAGGTTGCCTGCCGAACCCCTGATGGAATGGATTCCTCTGGCTACCAGGTCTGTTTTCCCTTCATGTATGGCGGTCTCAATAATATCCACATCCTTAACTGTCTTCTTATAAAATACATTAAGGATCATCAGATATGTATCAGCATCAATCCCTATACTCTCGGATAATATTTTAATATCCATGCTGCCCCCGGTTGACGTATGCCCACGCATAACCTGGTTTTAATCTGATGGCCTCGTTCAAGTATTCAATAGCCTTTTCCGGGTCTGTGAATTTTCCGATCTTGTAGAGCGACCATGGCTTTATCAAACCACTCAATGGCGGTAAGACCCTGTGAGGCTTCATAAAACTGGTTTATTAATTGTGCCGTGCTTGACAAATTTAATAATTATTTTGATGCAACAGCTTTAAAGGTACTCGTCTAAGATGTACTTTCTGTAACAGAGTATTTCTCCTTTTCTTTCTCCATACATTCTTTCATACGGGAATAAATATTTCTTGTTTATTTTTGCTGTTTCTCTGCTATAATCAAATATAAATACATTGATAGAGACAACAT
>CAYMTB010000399.1:0-2542 GCA_964393225.1 uncultured Syntrophorhabdaceae bacterium | reverse complement strand
CCCTGAGACTGAGAAGAATAACAACAATATCAACTATCTGGCTGCTATTGCCAAGCTTGATAACGGAGATTCGCAAGCCTCAAAAATGTGGCTGCTCCAATAAGATTGAAAAGTTAATTCTGCTTCGAAAACCTTAAAAATAAGAAATGCCACAAAGACACCAATACACAAAGGTCCACAAAGCATTGTTATTCAGCATTATAATCTTAGTGTAACTTAGAGCCTTTGTGACTTTGGTGCGCCACGAGGCGTGCGTCAAATGTAGTTAAATACCTTTAAGGATGAAAGAACCTTACGACCCAATTTGCCATTCAGGCTGAAGTACACTTGACACATTGCAAGGAAACGACCAATGTGAAGCTCAGGTGTTACGGTTCTGTAAGCTGCATCAGTAAGGCTTCGTTACACTAGTGGTATCGGTCAACCTTCCAAAGATGGTAAAACCTGTTATGCTGACTGAATTAATGGCACTTTGTAAGTTAGCAGATACTCGGAGTAATATGGTGTTGCGTGCAGTTCGAAGGTAGCGCATGAACGTGGGATACCCTAACATGACAGGGAGTGTTCACCTGTTGATGAGGGAGTCGGATATGCCCATAGTAGTGATGATAGCCGAAAAGGTAAAAGCGGCAGGAGCGAAGGGGCATTACTATAAACGAAGTTTCAAAGAGTGTTAAACGGACAGAATTGATAGTTATGTATCAGAAAAGGGCAGAAGCTGAAGTACAAGGTGAGCTGTTCAAAAGACGGCGTGGCGAAATACCGGATGCTGAACGAGTATTGACATTGCAAGAGAAACTATATCAAAAAGCCAAGCAAGAGCGGGGGTATAAGTTTTATGTACTGTATGACAAGATGTTTATCCCTTATATGCTGCGAGAGGCATGGAAGCAGGTCAAAGGCAACGACGGAAGTCCGGGCATTGACAAGATGTCTATAGCCGATGTAGAGCAATACGGGGTAACGGCTTATCTTACCGAACTGGGGGAAGAGCTGCGCAAGCAGACTTATCAGCCACAGGCGGTAAAACGTGTTATGATAGAGAAAGAGGACGGAGGACAGCGCCCATTGGGCATACCCACCGTTAAGGATCGGATAGCACAGACAGTATGTAAGATGATACTGGAGCCAATTTTCGAGGCAGACTTCGAGGATAGTTCATATGGTTTTCGTCCCGAGCGCAGTGCAAAGGATGCGATAACAGCCATAAAAGAGAACTTGAAGCAAGGCAAGACAGAGGTTTATGATGCCGATCTGAGTAAGTACTTTGACACGATACCACACGACAAACTTCAAATTGTACTGAAGCAACGGGTGACCGATCCAAGGATCTTAAAGCTGATCAACAAATGGTTGAAAGCTCCGATCTATGAGGAGGGTCAATACAAGAGTGGTAAAGGTGGCATGGGAACACCACAGGGAGGAGTCATCTCCCCTTTACTTGCCAATGTTTACCTGCACCTGATAGACAGGAGTGTAAACAGTGCAAATAGTCTGTTTGGGAAGTTAGGCATACAAATAGTACGCTATGCAGATGATTTTGTGTTGATGGGAAGAACCATGCCAACAGAAATAGTTGAAAAGCTCAGGAGCTTGCTATCTCGAATGGGATTAATGCTCAATGAGACAAAAACCCATCAGATAAATGCAAGGGATGAGAGCTTTAATTTTCTGGGATTTACCATCAGATACGACAGCGACATAAAAGGCAGAATGGTCAAATACTGGAACATTATGCCAAGTCAGAAGTCGGAGAAGAAAGTTCGGGGGAAAGTAGGGGATTACCTTAAAACACATGGTCACTACAAAGCTAAAGATGTTGCGACAGGGCTAAATACGATTGTGCGGGGATGGCTAAACTACTTTGAGATTAAAGGGGTAAGTTATCCAGCAATGAGCAAACGCAGACTACGATATTACCTGTACAACAGTCTTTCCAGGTACTACAATCGCAAGAGCCAGAGAAAGAGCAGGCTTTACGGACATAAAGCCTTTGAGGTTTTGGTCGCCAAATTTGGATTGATCGACCCCTCAAAATATGTTAAATCTTTAGCTCACGTGTGAATGCTTGCGATGAAATTTATAGGAAAGCCGTATGCGGGAAAACCGCACGTACGGTTTGATGAGGGGGTAGGGAAGGTTTCTTTTTACCTTCCCCACTCTACTCTACTGGCAAAAAAAGACTTTTCGGAGTGGACTCATTCTTAAAAGATCAAGTTGGATACAAAAACAGAAGGATGGCAAAGAAGTGTACTGGCAAATTTGTAACTTAGTCCATTCAAAATGAAAATTGAAATGTAAACCATGATTTACGAAGAGAGTGCTTTTTTATCCGGAATAATAACTGACCCGGAATTGTCGTATAGAATAATTGACTCACTGCCCTTTCCCATTAATTTCCGCAGTGCGGAGGGTATCTATGTTACCTGTAACAGGGCTTATGAACGTTTATTGGGAAAAAGCAGAGAGGAGCTGATAGGGAAATCCCACACAGATTCGCATACGCCGGAAGTTGCAGAGGTTATTTCAATGAAAGACAAAG
>CAYMTB010000398.1:0-2560 GCA_964393225.1 uncultured Syntrophorhabdaceae bacterium | reverse complement strand
CGCCAGCACCGATGATACCGAATCGAACGCGATCCATATGTGTCCTCCTTCAATGGATGATAACCATTAAAGCGCAAGTGTAATCAATGTATAACGTTTTTGCATCGGTGCGGCAAGCGCTGAAAATCATGCTGTAAATCATGCGTGACCAGGAATCGGGACGTTGCTAAACACATAAGTTGTTGCCCTTCAAATCAATTGTTATTCAGCTTAATCATTGATCGGCAAGTAGTTGCTTATTTATTTAGCAACGTCCCTCTGAAGTTTTCTTTTGTGCTATCATTTCGTTTTAATTCTTATGAAAATAAACTGTAAACTTCTCCCATGGACCAATTGCTACCCGGTTCACATTGCAACTGCCGTTATCTTCAGCAACAACATATTTATTGAAAGCAGAACTCTTCAGGGACACCACATGTCCATTTTTCAGATAACCACCTGGTGACGAGTGGTTGATCAGAATAAATTCTTCCCAGGGTCCGATGGCAGTACGGTTGGCATCTAAGGCCCCTTTGGGTTGCGCGCTAAAATAGTATCCGCCGCCAGTTTGTATACTGATTTGCGCACCATCCTTTATTCTACCCTTTGAAATGAGATGAAACCTCTCCCATGGACCTATCGTAGTTCGATTTGCGTTAACAGTTTTGCCGCCGTTATTCTCGGCCACCAAATATTTACCATGAGCAGTTTTAAATGACACTGGATTCCCCCAACTGTTATTATAAGATTGAAGGGCAAGTCTGGCAGCAGTATCTGCACTGACAAGACGAACATGACCCGGCAATAGTTTGACCATCTGAATAAAAGAGTTGGAAAGGTTGAGCCCTCCATCACTGGTCATGTATACATAGGCGACAGTTCCTTTAGGATATCCTTTCAGCTCATCAGCCATTTTATCAGGACTCAAATAGAATTTTTTTGTTATAAGATTTCCGCTATTATCAATTCCTCTCCACGACCGTGGAACAAACAATACAGCATCGCCTCCATCCTTGCCTGCTAAGACTTTATAGAACTGATTGGGTTCCCATGTTAAGGTTGGTAACAAAAAGGGAACATTAACAGGGAAAATGCCTTTAATCTTTCCACTTTTTTTAGCGTACTTTGGTAGAAATTCTTTTTCTGACTTTGCCCATGAGTCAAACCACTCCCAGTTCACAGTACTGCTGGTACCTAAAATATATGCTGCTTCCTCTGTGTATGAGACAAATATATCCTGCATATTACCGGCAAGTGATGAGGGATATGCATAAAGATAGCCGCTGGGTGGAAGCATAAAATAGTCTTTGCCTGTTTTATGGCCTATTTCATAATACCATTCAAGCACATCAGGGGCGATATATGTGAGGTGTGGTGAAATAGTCCATGTAAGTGGTGCGCATGAATTATCACTCTTGCTACAATCATTGAGACGTTCGCTAAACCAGTTCCTGCGTGCGTCCATCATAAAGGCAATATTATCACCGTCACCTACAACAAAGGCTACAAAAGTCTTGTTGGGATCATAATCAATATCTTCGGGCTCATTCTGGCTGAGCTCTTTCGCACTTGTGATGGACTCTCGTCGTGTAGAAAAGAAAGAAAGGTTACTCACTTCTGTAGGAATCGCTCCCATGTTGCGTGCGGCAACACATTTGGTCTGGGCTTCGTTTAAGTATCCTCCGAAAACCATCCATGAATTGTTATACCCATATACACCAATAGGTTTTGGCCAGGGATTTACACTGGCAATTGTATTCATGAGCGCATATTCCTTATCAAGAATATTACACCCATTAACCAGGAAGGTAACAAACAGCTTTTTTGAATATACAAAATCAACAAGAGAAGACTCCATCTCTCCTGTCAGCTCTGGATTCGATACATCACAACCGACTTTACAATATCCCGGGTTGAGCATAGCCAGCCCTGTTGTTTTATTCACATAGTGATCATAGACATACTTTGTTGCCAGATAGGGTGTATTGAGTTTCTTAAACTCAACAGTTGCATCAAAGACAACAGTGTCAAAGTTGACTACCATATCATCATCAAGTGGAACTGCTTCAAGAACCGCGCCAACGGTCAAAATGTTGGGAAGAAGCTTCTGCTGGTTATCATATGAGTATCGTACAGTTTTTGGAAAGTCTTCCAAACAGGACTCCAAAAAACTGGATGCATCCATGGTCTCTACCGGATTAATATTAAGTTCTCTAAGCCATAGAGAATCCTTGTTTGACATGTGGGTATAGACAGACCCACCCTTCTGGCAGTTGTACAATCCAGAGCAGGCCTGTACTGCTAATTTCATAGTTGGCGATGCATCCGCTTTTATCTCAACCATTGTAAAGAGGTTTTTATCGTCAATTCGATTTTCATTTGAAAAATTCATCCCCCACAAGAAAGCATTATCTTTAAATAGATATTCATTGCATACGAACAGCAAAGTGAACAACATAAAGCACATGCTTCCAAAGAAGACCTTGCTCCTGTATTTTTTTGCCCATCTTCTTTTAATTGAACTAACTTGATTTTGTTTTTTTCTCATAACTTCCTCTCTTTTAATTTCACTAACCTCCAT
>CAYMTB010000397.1:0-2582 GCA_964393225.1 uncultured Syntrophorhabdaceae bacterium | reverse complement strand
CAAAAACCAAGTTCTCCTTCTTCATTGCCTGAGTGGAACCCGTAGCGGGATGGCGGCAGGAAAAATCAAGGCAATGGGCTATTCACATGTTTTTAACATGGGGTCTTTGGGACGCGCCAAAATGATCACCGCTGGAGTTGTTTCCAACTGATTCATGAAAAAAACATCTCACTCCCTTCACTGATAATGACCTTGAGAATTATCATCGGAGTCCTCGTCGGAGGAGTCCTCGGATTCGGATATTACAAATTCATCGGCTGTTCTAGTGGCACCTGTCCTCTGACCAGCAATCCCTACATCAGCACCCTTTACGGGATGATTCTCGGGGCAATGATCTCTGCGAACATTCACTGACACCACCACAACAACCAAACACACACCATGGAACGCATCATTCGCGCCTTTGCAGGCGTTGTTATTCTCGTGAGCCTCGCTCTGGCTCACTACTACAGTCCAAACTGGCTTTGGCTCACGGCCTTTGTGGGCTTCAACCTCCTCCAATCCTCAGTGACAAAGTTTTGTCCGCTGGAAACCATTTTGAAGCAATTTGGCGTTGGGTCTTCCTGCTGCAATGACAGCAAATCTGGAGGGTGCTGCTCGAAATGAACACCACTACCCAACCCTTAAAAATTGTCATCATTGGTGGCGTGGCTGCGGGCGCATCATGTGCCGCTCGATTGAGGCGCCTCTCAGAATCAGCGCGTATCACCCTCATTGAGCGTGGCCCAGATGTCTCCTTTGCTAACTGTGGTCTTCCTTACTACATCGGTGGGGAAATCACCGACCGCTCGCGTCTGGCCCTCCAGACACCTACATCCCTATCACAATTACTCTCCCTCTCGGTTTGTGTGAATACCGAGGCTGTTCGCATTGACCGCGAAAAGAAGCAAATCGTGATCCGGCATTTGCAGACTCATAACGAGGAACTATTACCCTACGATAAACTCGTCCTTGCTCCCGGAGCATCACCGCTTCGCCCCCCTCTTCCTGGAATCGATGACCCTAGGGTGATGACCCTGCGGAATCTGCAGGATATGGATCGCATCCATGCTGCCTCATCAAAGGCACGCAGTATCTTAGTCGTTGGTGCAGGCTTTATCGGACTAGAAATGGCAGAACAGCTCATTCACAAGGGCAAAGAGGTCACACTGGTCGAAATGGAATCCCAAGTACTGCCACAAATGGATCCGGAAATGACAGAGCCAGCGAAAGCTGAACTGGAAGCCAATGGTGTTCGACTTCTGTTGGGTGATGCCCTTGCAGGATTTGATCCCGGACCGGAACGCATCACTGCACGACTTAAGAGCGGCACCTCTCTGAGTGCCGACATGGTCATCCTCTCTATTGGTGTCCGGCCCGATTCGCATCTGGCAAAAGATGCGGGCCTGGACCTTGGGAAGCATGGGGCAATAGTTGTCAACAAGTGGATGCAGACGAACGATCCAGACATCTATGCCGCAGGTGATGCCATCGAATCGTTTGATCGAGTCTTGGGAAAACCCATGAACCTGCCACTGGGAGGACCAGCTAACAGGCAGGGGCGAATTGTCGCAGATCATATCGTCCTTGGAGAAGATGCTTCCCCATACCCAGGTCATCTCGGTTCATCCATCGTACGGGTTTTTGATGCGACATGCGCCACCACAGGATGGACTGAAAAAAAACTGCGGGAGGAAGGCGTTGACTATGAAACAGCCACGATCACCGACATGAATCATGCGGGATATTACCCAGGAGCTGTGCCCGTCACGATTAAGGTGCTCTGGGAAAAGAAGTCAGGAAGGTTGCTTGGGGGACAGGCAGTCGGCGCGGATGGTGTGGACAAGCGGGTCGATGTGCTCGCCACAGCAGTCACTGCTAGAATGACAATCGAGGATCTTGTCCATCTTGAACTCGTCTATGCTCCGCCTTTTGGTAGTGCTCGCGATGTTGTCAACACGGTGGGCTTCGCGGCTCAGAATCAGCGCAAAGGTCTTGTATCCACCATCAGTGAACTCCCTGAATATGGCTCCACACAACTGCTTGATGTCCGTCCGCAGATGCTTTCCGAGACAGACCCGATTCCCGGGGCACTCAACATTCCCTTTGGAGAACTGCGCACACAACTCTCACAACTTGATAAGAACAAGCCTGTCACAACGATATGCGCAATGGGAAAGACCTCCTATTTTGCTGCACGCCTTCTGGAACAGAATGGATTTAATGTCCAATCCCTTATGGGAGGCTGGAGGATGATCAAGGGAGCCAGTGCGCTTCCTCGTCTTCTTGGGGATCCAGACCGTTATTATCATGGGGTACATTGATCTCCGAAGGAAGCACCTGCAGCTCAAGGAAGAGTTCGAGAAGCTTTGCGCCGAAGTCCAGGAGCTTAAGAGGAAGTAGAGGAGTGCATCACCAACTCAGAGCAGCACAGGGATTCATTGAGTTGGGTGACCCTAACTCTGCATGGGAGGAGTTGGAGAGTCTGCCTGCCGAGGAAAAAGCCCACCCTGTGGTTCTGAGGATGAGGGTTTACATTTACAGGGAGAAAGCTCGCTGGATGGAAATGGCAGAAGTCTCCAGGCACCTCACTGAGATAGAGC
>CAYMTB010000396.1:0-2586 GCA_964393225.1 uncultured Syntrophorhabdaceae bacterium | reverse complement strand
TGTAAATTCCGGTCAACCTCGAACATCAATTCCGAAAAAGGTCGAACACCTGTTCCGGTGATATCCGAACACCAATTCCGGTTTTAATCGAACACTTTTTGTGTTTTACCGGAATATCTGTTTATGTAAAACAGACCATGATTCTTCTCCCTGCCTAACATGATACACTGCCCTCAAAAAATACCGGAGGGTGTATAAGTGAAAAAGAAAGGGAGGAAGACATCAATGAAAAAACTGAAAGAAATTGCCCGGCTGCTTTTTGAATGCAATCTTGGTATTCGTCCTATTGCCAGGGCATGCAATATATCCACTTCAACAGCTTCAACCTATGCGGAGAAGTTCAGGGAGCTCGGCGCCACTTATAAAGAAATCTGCGCGATAGATGAAGACATTCTGTCAGATCTCGTATCGCCTAAGGCTGAAAAGACATCAATAAAAGTACTGCCTGATTTTGTGTATATCGCTGGAGAACTTAAGAAGAAAGGTGTAACCCTTCAATTGCTTCATGAGGAATACAAAAGGGATAATCCCGACGGGTATGAAAAAAGCCAGTTTTACCAACTGTATCATGACTGGAAGAAAAAGGCGGACCCTGTTATGCACATCACCCATAAGGCAGGAGAAAAGATGTTCGTCGACTTCTCCGGAGATAAACCTCACTATCGGAATCCGACAACAGGAGAAATGATCGAGGTTGAACTATTTGTCTCCGTATTAGGGGCAAGTTCATATATATTTGCATATGCCGTACCCGGTCAGACTACTGAGAGCTTTATAAAATGTAATATAAAAGCATTTGAGTTTTATGGAGGATGTTCCGAATGTCTGATCCCGGATAATCTTAAGGCTGGTATATCCCATGCATGCTACTATGATCCGGAGATCAACAAAACCCTTGCTGCTATGGCGCAGCATTATAATATCGCCGTCATCCCCACAAGAGTGGCAAAACCAAAAGACAAGGCCAAGGTAGAAAATGCCGTTCTTCAGGCACAAAGAAGAATCCTTGCAGCACTCCGAAACAGAACCTTTTTCAGTCTTGCAGAACTGAATGAAGCCATACTGGAAGAAACCGAAAAACTGAATAGAAGACCGATGGCAGTAATAAACAAATCCCGTTACGGTCTTTTTATTGAAATCGAGAAACCTGCTTTAAAACCTCTTCCATCGGAAAGGTTTGTTATTGCCTCATGGACAAAGGCGAAAGTACACATTGATTATCATGTAAAGGTAGAAAAAACATATTACAGTGTTCCCTATACCTTAATAGGAGAAACCCTGGATATTATGCATACCGGCAACATCGTAGAGATGTATCATAAAGGAAAAAGGGTTGCTTCTCATATAAAAATGAATAAACCGGGGGCATTTGTTACAGAGAACCTTCATATGCCGGCAGAACACAGACAATACCTCGAATGGACCCCTGCAAGGATAAAACTGTGGGGACAGAAGATAGGGCCAAATACAAAAACCCTCCTTGAAGAAATCATGGAACACAGAACTCATCCTGAACAAGGTTTTCGAAGCTGTCTCGGTATTATAAGACTATCAAAGGCATATTCTCCCGAACGGGTAGAAAACGCATGTAAAAGGGCGCTGGAAATAGAGGCATATAATTACAAAAGTGTAAAGTCCCTCCTTCAGATGGGGTTGGAGGGTTCAGCAACAGATGTTGAAAACAAAAAGATTGTCCCCCTCCATAACAACATAAGAGGCAATGAGTACTACCGGGAGGCGACCCATGATTGAGGCGACCATTGAAAAACTCATTGCAATGAAGTTATCAGGCATGGCGGAAGGACTGCAGGAACAATTGAATAACGATGCATACAAAGACTTAAGTTTTGAGGAGCGCCTGGGTATTCTTGTTGATAAAGAAAAACTATCAAGAGGAAATCGTCAGCTTAAAATCCTTCTTTCCTATGCCCACTTAAGGCATCACAATGCTTGTTTTGAGGATATAGACTTCAGAACCAGGAGGGGATTATCAAAAGATGTAATCCTTAAATTATCTCAAAATGAATGGATACGCTCCAACCAGAATATCATAATTGTCGGGCCTACCGGATCAGGCAAAACTTATATTGCCTGTGCCCTGGGAAACAGCGCTGTCAGACAGGGCATACGCACCACTTATGTAAGATTGCCAAGGTTGGCTCAGGAACTGAAAATAGCAAAAGCTGACGGAAGCTTTGTAAAATTCCTGTCCAGGCTCCAGAGGATAAGACTTCTTATCATCGACGACTGGGGGATAAATCCCTTCACAGATGATGAAAGAAGAAACTTCCTTGAAATCATGGAGGACAGGCATGGCGTGCGGTCAACCATCATTGCATCTCAGTTCCCGATAGATACATGGCATGACATCATAGGAGAACCTACCCTTGCAGATGCCATATGCGACAGGATAGTCCATAATGCCCATAAGATAATATTGAAAGGAGGTGAAGATTCTATGAGAAAAATATATTCAGGCTTGACATAGGTCGAACACTTTTATAAATTGGAGACGGCAGGATGAGGATCATCAAAAAGCCGTTCGGATAAAATCGGAATCAGTGTTCGAATAGATCGGAATAGACA
>CAYMTB010000395.1:0-2611 GCA_964393225.1 uncultured Syntrophorhabdaceae bacterium | reverse complement strand
GAAATAAGCGCAAAAAAGGCCTTCTCGGCCTTCAAATCAAAATACGAAAAAGAAATTAAGAAAATTATCGATACCTCTACCTATTTAGATCCGGAAGACGTTGAATCGGTCTTTGCCCTTCCCATCCCCGGCATAGATGAGGTCATGGGGCTGAAAACAATAACAGACCTGATAGAAGAAGGGAGATTCGACAAGTTTGTTGTTGATACAGCGCCTACCGGTCATGCATTGAGGCTTTTAACGCTGCCTGATATGCTTGATGACTGGATCAAGGTTATGGCAAAGATGCGATGGAAATACCGATATGTGGCAGCAACCTTCGGCGGTAAATACAGGCCTGATGAAGGCGATGATTTTCTTGTGGAAATGAAAAAGACCGTTACCAGGATACACAGTCTCTTCAAAGACAGTAAACGGTGCGAATTTATTGTTGTTACAATCCCGGAGGACATGGCTGTCCAGGAAACGCAGAGAATGATAGGCGACCTGAACGCATACGGAATAAAGGTCAAACAATTAGTGATTAATAATGTAGTACCGGAGAACGACCATTGTGGATTTTGCAGAGAGAAAAGAAAAGGACAGGAATCGTATATCGAATATTTGAGGAAAAAAACGGGCGATATTCGGATTACAGTTACCCCGCTGAACCCGCGGGAAGTGAAGGGCATTGGTGCACTGGAGCGTTTTAAGGAACTGCTGATTCAATAAAATGGAGAAATAATGAAAGAAAAAAATAAAGAGGCTATTATGGCTTTTAAAGTGAAAGAGGCGTTACAACTGGTGCAAAAGCAGAAGGAAAACTTAGGGGATGAGTAATATGGGTAAATACATATACGGCATAATTAATACCGGATCACATGCAGCGGGCTCCGGCCTGCTGACCTCAAATGGCATTTACACCGTCCCCTATATGGATGTCTCTGCGGTAGTAAGCGACTCAGAAATTATTGATTATACAAATCTGCCGGGCGATGCGGCAGCGCGGCACCTTATTCAGCATCAACTGGTCATTGAGAAGGTGATGCGGGAATTTACCATTATCCCTATGAGGCTGGGGATGCATGTTTTCAATGAGGATGAGATGTTGCAGGTACTGGCTAAAGGACGCCGTATATTTAAAGATGTTTTTGAAAAGATTGAAGGCAGGATAGAGATTGATGTTGTATCCACCTGGGTTGATCTGAATGCGGTCATCAAGGAGATATCCGAAGAAGAAGAGGTAAAGGCATTGAAGCAATCCCTCCTCGATAAGAAGGAAACCATAACAGTCGATGATCAGATAAAAATGGGCATGCTCATTAAAGGTTATCTGAATAAGAAAAAGGATGAATGCGCCCATGTCATAAAGGACTCATTAAAAGGCCTGTGCCGGAACATGAAGGAATATACAATGCCGGATGATATGACGATTCTCAATGCTGCCTTTTTTATCGACAATGGAATGCGCATTCCTTTTGAAGAAAGGCTGGATGAGTTAAACAACGGTTTCAATGGAAAGGTCCATTTCAAGTATATCGGCCCCCTTCCTCCCTACAATTTTTATGTCATTGAAATAAAGAAGCTGCAATACGAAGAGATTGACCGGGCAAGAGGAATATTGGCGCTCGGTGATGCTGCAACAAAAGAAGATATCAAAAAGGCATACAGATATGCAGCAGCCAAATATCATCCCGACAAACAATCCGATGCACAATCCGATGCACAGAAGGCAGAAGCAGAAATGGAATACGATAAAATCACAAAGGCATACAGGCTGCTCTCTGTATATTGTCAACAGGAAAGCTGTTCTATGAAAGAAGAAGATTTTGCAGGGAATTCAATAATCGTAAGGATAAAGGAATAATAATGGAACAGGAAGGAAAATACATATACTGCATTATTGGCACAAAGCAGGACAGAGATTTCGGTCCTATCGGCATCGGGGGCAGGGGCGATAAGGTGAGCACTATCGGGGCAGATGACCTTGCAATGGTAATCAGCAGTCACCCTTTAACAAAGCTTGTGGTCAACCGGGAAAACATTCTGGCCCATGAAAAGGTTATTGAAGAGGTGATGAAGGAATATGCTGTTCTGCCGGTCAGGTTCTGTACTATTGCCTCAAGCGCCGACGAGATACGCAGCCTCCTGTTCAAGAGATACAGGGAGTTCAAGAATCTGCTGAGGGACATGGATCACAAGGTGGAACTCGGGGTTAAGGGGTTGTGGAAAGATATGGACGGCATCTTTAAGGAGATTGCAGAGGAAGATAAAGAGATCAAAAAGATAAAGAGAAGGCTGAAAAAGAATGCAGAACAAAAGGATATAGAGGCAAAGGTAGGGCTGGGCAAACTCGTTGAGGCTGCCCTGAAGAACAAAAAGGATGGAGAGGCGGAAAAGATTGTCGATATGCTGAAAGCCTCAGCCTTTGACTATAAACTGAGCAACACCGCGGGGGACGAGATGTTTATCAATGCATCATTTCTTGTAAGCAAGGGAAGGGAAAAGGAGTTTGACAACATTATGGAAGAGTTGGGTGAAGCGCACAAAGACAGGATGAAGTTTCTGTACGTGGGTCCCCTGCCACCTTATAATTTTGTCAATGTCACCATCTATCAGGAAGAGTGGGAGA
>CAYMTB010000394.1:0-2615 GCA_964393225.1 uncultured Syntrophorhabdaceae bacterium | reverse complement strand
GGAAGGAATCCGATGCGAGGCCAAGGAGATGGATACTCTTGCGCAGATTTATGACCGTCCTTTCCATCTCGAGGTCGTTTTTCAAGCTCCTGTCAATCCCCAATTTGCGGATGGTCTCTTCAAGCAGGGGCCGGCTGTATATGATCTTCTGGAACGATCCGAGCCTGTTGGTATCGGCCATTGCTACTGCGGTTTCATAGCGCACCAGAGGGTTGAGAATTTCATCTTTACCCAGTAGAATAGTCGTGGAGGACATGTACTCATTCTTCATAAGAAAGGAGATCAGTATTGCGAGCATGGGTGTGAGAATCAGCACCAGGAGAAAAACCCGTTTACGACGAAAAAAGATTTCCAGCAGATAGTGCAGGCTGAAATCGCCGGCTACGGGTGTTGTCGGGCTGCGTGTCGGGTATTTTTCAGGTGTCGAGGTCGTCATGTTCTTTCAGTTCGTTTGGCAGCGTTTGCCACGGATAAAAGCTTTGGGGGCAAAAGCGCTGTAAATCCCTGAATGAAGAGCAGGTGTGGGTGATATTCGCCAAGTTCAAAGGTGAGAACGTTGATAAGTTTTTCTGCCATATTACCGTCCTGTACCTCCTGATCGGGCTAATTCATCTGGAAACTACCTACTTTAGTAACAATCCTTATTAGCAATGTCAAGGACAAATAATGTTCACCCTGTTTACCTGAATCGGGGAGCAAGGCCATAATTTTATTGAGCGGTGAATCCGGTGTTTACAAAAGGCCTTCTTGACCGTCTCATGAGAATGTGTTAGACATTCTAAGGTGTGAGAAACGAGATGTCAGACCAGGAGCCTTCAGGCACCGTAGAACCTTTCACAGTGCCCGCAAGCGTCAAGCGGGCATTTGAGACAGTGCGGACCGTATTTCCGGCGGCCGCTGTGCGGGCAAAGAGCATAAAACCCGACAACCTTACCACTGCTATTCAAAACCTCGATGAGTGGCTGACCCACGACCGCTTCAACGACTATCGCGAGGCGCTGCTCGACCTCATCGAGATCGCTATGTCCTACACGGAGATTGCCGATGAGCTTTACGATAGCTTCTATCGCGTCATGCCCTTCGGTACAGGCGGCAGGCGCTCTAAGGTTGGAATCGGGCCCAACAGGATGAATGCCTATATAGCGGCAATGACGGCTCAGGGCGATGCGGAGTTCATCATCAACGAACAGGCGAAGAGGGGGATCCCTGTTGCCGAAGGTGACCTTTTCCTTGGTGCCTGGGACGTTCGGGAGTTTCACAAATACTTTGCCGAAACCCAGGCCCTCGAAAGATACCGGAAGGTCATCGACGCAAAGTGCCCAGCCCTTTCCGGAATCTCTTCCAGTGATCTTTCGGAGATAGTGGCACTGGTCTACGCAGGCAACGGCATCCGTTACGTCCACCCGAGCGCTATACGACCTACGCCCTGGCTATCCTTCTTCATCAATGCCTGGCCCAGGATTCTTGTTGAGCGTCCGTTTACAGGGGAGGCTTCCGTCCTAAATCGCTGCCGCCGTGTCCTCGGGGGTATTGTGTTGAGTTCAAGTCATAACCCTTACGACAACAACGGGACAAAGTTTTACGAAATGAGCGGTGCGCAGACTCCCCCGCACATTGTGGATGTACTCCAGCAGATAGGCAATGCGGTTCAGAATATCAGGTATTTTGGCGGAGACTGTTATTATAAAGAAGGACGTAAGGCGGCCTTCGAGGCCGCGAGGAAAAGCGGGATGATCATTGTCCTCGATGAGGAAAACCTGGGTAAAGTCGACTATTTTTATATCCAGAATTCAAAAACCGAAATCAAGAGTTTCTACACACCTGACCAGTGGGAAACACTCAGCACGCCATGCAGCCGGAAGGAATCGCGCTTGCCGCTTATCGGACAACTCACCGTTTCCTTCAATGCCCTGAATGGTACAGGCGCCACCGGGATCCTAAAGATTCTTGAAAGTAGTGGTTTTGCGGTCCTCCGCAGTCCCGGCGACACACCGAGCTGGGAGTTTACCGAAGGGTATGGAAATGTCCCTAACCCGGAGGCGGAAAAGACCTTCAATACAGGCATCCTGATCGGTATTCGACGAACGCTTGCAGACCTGCTTGCAGGTGATCTTCGCGGGTTGGCATCGATCTTGAATTTCATCGATGAGGACAGCAAACTGGTTCCCTTTGGCCCGTTCTCCTCGAACCGCACCGCGGACGAGGTAATCCGAACGTTCCGGGATACCACCGGCAAGTACATCCGGGGGGTCGAACTTGCACCGGCTGCTTTGGACGAGGCAACCGCCGCACGGCTGAAGGACCATGTCCTCCGTAACAACATCTGCCTCCTTACCGACCCGGATGCCGACCGTGTCGGACTCGGTATGCAAACCTTCAGTCTCTCGAAAGAAAAAGATCGGGTCCGTTTTCATTGGATCTCGGCCAACGACAATGACGAATCAGGCATAGTTCTGTTCCGGTATTGTCTCGAGAAGATGCTCGAGATGGCCGAACGGGGGAAACTCGTCCGATTCATCGAAGAACGGCGCAGGAATGATGGGAACCCTGCGGCAGCTGACCAGCGCCATCAACTCATCGTTGTTAACACGGTGGTCACCAATCCTCTTGAAGCG
>CAYMTB010000393.1:0-2622 GCA_964393225.1 uncultured Syntrophorhabdaceae bacterium | reverse complement strand
ATACTGCCATGGCCGGCGAACTGGATGACGCCTTCAACAAATTCGACAGGGACAGGAACGTAAGAGTTATCATTTTGAAAGGCGCAGGAAAGGCCTTCTGTGTCGGGATAGACGTAAGCGAATTCCCTGGGAAAACAGCCCTTGAATATTGTGACTGGATAGGGCACATGGGGAAAACTCTTATTACTATGAGTCATATCAGTAAACCCGTCATTGCTCAGGTTCACGGTGCTGCGGCAGCTATCGGGGCAGGACTTGTTGCTGCAGCTGACCTGGCAATCGTTTCTGAGGATGCAAGGTTCGGTTTGACAGCAATCAATGCTGGTCTTACATGTATCGGCCCGGCCGTTCCCGTTGCCCGTTCCATAGGAAGGAAGCGGACCCTTGAACTTTTGCTGTACGGTGATATGATAGAGGCACAAAGGGCGCTGGAAATAGGACTTGTGAACCGGATGGTGCAGCGGGACGAACTGGATCAGGAGGCACGTGAATGGGCTGCAGTTTTGGCCAGGAAGAGCCCGCTCGCCGTTCAGACTTCAAAAAAGGCGTTCTACACGGCGGCAGACATGGATTATAAAAAAGCCTTTGAATATATGACCGATACCCTCGCGCACCTGTGCACAACAGAAGACGCAAAAGAAGGAATAAATGCCTTTATGGAAAAGAGAGAGCCCGTCTGGCATGAGCGGTAGGGCCTGGAAAATACATGTCATTACACCTCTTCTTAGAGTATCTCCTCTTCCCTGACAATTTCTTTCTTGATTTTCGAAAGCAGTTCCTGGAGGACAGGCAGCACATCTGTTCTGAACCTCCCCGCAACGAGGACATACATAATATCCTCTCCGATGCCCAGTGTGCCTTCATTAATCCATACCTTGATTTCTGCTATTCCATCCCTCTTTTTCATCTCGTCGACACAGACCGACAGGCCGGCCTTGTCAAAGGAAAGTCTCATACCGTTAACCGGTTTCCCATCCTTTGAGGTTGCCCTTACAACGCCATTGTGCGCAAGGATCATGCCTAATGATTCCGTGTCACACCGCTTCTTGATTTCATTAATCCACTCATTTAACATGTTGTCCTCCCTATTAAAATGGATTGATGGTTAGAAGATTAGAGGGTTAGCTAATCATCCAAACATCCAACCTTCCAATCATCTGATTATTTGAACTCCTTACCTCTGCAATTCTTAATCCGTTCGCTTTCCGTGTCCATTTGCTGCAAAAAGGTATTATACCAAATTTCTATTGCAAATTTCCGTTTCTCAGATAATAAATAGTCGTGAATCATTGAAAATATAAAGCGTATATTATATTATTACACCCGATGTGTCTTATTAAAAAGTAGGGAGGGATGATAATGAAAACGGTTATTCTTTTTGGAAGCCCAAGGAAGGATGGCAATACAATTCAGCTTGCCGCCGCATTCTCCCGCGGATTGAAAGAAAAAGGCTGCGATGTAAGAACGATCTATTTGAATGACCTTAACATAAGGCCCTGCCAGGGCTGCCTTACCTGCCTGCCGAAGGGGATATGCAAGATCAACGATGACATGAAGGACATTCGTAAATACATTGCAGAATCAGACCTTATTGTATACGCTACACCCGTCTATTGGTTTGCACCATCCAGCCAGTTGAAAGTCGTTATTGACAGGTCAATATCCTTCTTCGATACGGAATATAATTCACGCATCAAAGGTAAAAAGGCTGTTACAATAATGACATGTGCCGATGAAAGCAGCGATACCTTCTCCCCCTCAAAAGATATGTTCGGGCGAACTTTTGACCTTCTCGGCATATCATATGCCGGAAGTGTTGAGGCCGCCGGATGTATAGAGAAAGGTGCTATGAAAGATGAATCCATTGAAAAGGCCCTGAAGCTCGCGCAATCTCTCCTATGATGCCGGACAAGTTTACCTACTTCACCTCGAAAAAGGTGGGGAAGGCCATCTGGGATTACCAGATGCTGAAAGAAGGCGACAAGGTATTGATGGCTGTTTCAGGAGGTAAGGACAGTCTTTGTCTCCTGCGTATCATGAAGGAGAGGTTAAAATTCGTTCCTGTCGGCTATGAAATCACTGCATGCTATGTCGATATGGGGTTCGAGTGGGTCAACAAGGATACCCTGATCGAGCATTTCAAAAAAGAATCCATGCCGTACATCATTGCACAGCCCCCCGAAAGCTGGAAAAAAGAAAAAGGTTTTGACTGTTTCTGGTGCAGCTGGAACAGAAGAAAGGCCCTTTTCAACCTTGCACGCGAGGGTGGGTTTACAAAAATAGTTTTTGCCCACCATATGGACGATATCATTGAAACAATGCTTTTAAACCTCTTTTTCAATGGTGAGATTGCCACAATGACACCTTATCAGGAGATGTTCGGCGGTGAACTGGCAATCATAAGGCCGCTTGCCTATGTGGAGGAAAATGAAATTATCCGGCTTGCGTCCATGCTTTCATTGCCGGTCGTTTCATCAGCATGCCCGAATGGTAGTACGTCAAAAAGAAGCCTTGTAAAAGGCATAATCGAGGAACTGGAAAAACACAGTAGAAACGTGAAAAAAAATATCTTCAGAAGTATGAAAAGGGTCAGACAGGGATATCTCCTGGAACATACAGACA
>CAYMTB010000392.1:0-2624 GCA_964393225.1 uncultured Syntrophorhabdaceae bacterium | reverse complement strand
GCGGCCAAAAGGTGACACCCGGACAGGCGCCCAAAACGGTAACCATGTCTATCTACCCGGAAAGAGTGGAGGCCAGCCTGCCAGACGGAACCCTCCTGCAATCAAATAAACTTTCACAGCTAAAGGTGGGAAGTTCTGTTTATCTCTACATATTCAGCCATCCCGTAAATGCGGGCAACCCATCTGCCCTTTCCCTGGATTCGATAAAAATCCTGAAATAACTGAACTGCTGCTTTGCAATAACATGATCCCTAACGGCATGGGATCATGTTATTGCAAAGCCTGGCGGAACGGAAGAGATTAAGATCAATTTCGATCCCCATTTCAATGACACGGTAATCTTCAGTGTTCATTTCCAGCAAATCATTACCCGGATGGCTGAACTGGAAACAACCGGGAAGTTCTTTTCATACATTCCCCATTCATGGTGAGGGAACTCAGGGCACCTTGGATTCAAAATCGGGGAAGTGTATGAAGTTGTCCTATTATGACCTTGTCTCCATGTGAATAACGTGTTAGGGCGGCATTATTCACCCCGGATAATGTGCCGTGGTTCGAGATTGATTGGAGACTACCCGGCTCTCTGCATCAAAGATGCTATATCCTTTAAAAGAACGGGTTGACCTGCGTTGATTTGCAATTGACGTTGATAACGACGATTGAACATTTGTTGCGGGAGAGTGAACCAGTTGAGCAGAAAGATCGTACAGGTCATTATCCTGGTGATGTGTTTAGGTGTTATCGGGACTGCGTATTTTTTCCTACTGGCAAATTACCGTCAGGAAAGCAAAAAGGCGGTACTTCATTTCTCGCCGCTCAATCCAGGGCGGGCTGATTGCGTCAGGGTAACGGCAAACATCGCTTCGCTTGATCCCGTAAAAGGAGAGGCTGTGCTGCGGCTGCAGTTCGAACCGCAGCACAGCCTGCTTGACAAAGAGGATGTTCTTATAAATGCCGTGACTGTCTATACCAACAGCACGTCTGGTAAATCCGAAATCACATACAAAAAGGGTGAATCAATGCAGCCCCTGGATGTTAATATGTTCCTACAGGGCGACAGTAGTCAGTTCCCCTGGGATCGTTACACAGGATTGCTATGGGTCTGTATTGCTTCCCAGAAAGGAATCGACGGCAAACTCTCGTCCTGGAGTGCTGTACCATTCTCATTGGACCTAAAGACCGGCATCACAGGCTTCAAGATTGAAGCCAATGAGATCAAACAGAAAGATCGAAGCTTCTCTACGGCTGAAATTGCCTTTAAAGTTGAGCGGTCTAATTCTTCCCGCGGATTTTCCGTTTTCATCATGGTATTAATTGGCCTTTTGACCCTGGCGGCCTTCCTGGCCGGTTTCGCCGTGATCGTAGGAGGACGGAAGATTGAGATGAGCATGCTGGGATGGCTGGGAGGAATGCTCTTTGCCCTCTTGCCGCTCAGAAATGCGATGCCGGGTGCCCCGCCTATCGGGTGTCTGGCTGATTACATGTCTTTTTTCTGGGCCGAGGCGATTACAGCGGCAACCCTCATCGCCATAGCATTGACTTGGGTTTTTCGCAAACATTCCTGATGGTGCATAGATAATGCGTAAGTAGGAACAGGCATGCTCAGCAGAATTCTGGTATTTCCCCTTATTTTCAGCTTTATACTCTTCTGTATTTCTTTAACGGCTTCTGCAGATCCTGCTAGTATCCCAGGTCAGCATAATGATGGTTCTGACAAATATGCGTTGATCTATAACGGTCCCGTCTCGGCCGAGGATGGTCCCGAAGCCGCAGCAGAAATAGCAAAGATTGCGGGTTTAAAAGTCATGTTTGTCTCAGTCCCGGGGGATATTCCGCGCCTCCTTGATAATGCAACTGTCTTCATAATAGGGGGAACAGAGGACGATATGAGCCCCATGCTGAAAGCATTCACGCCGAAAGTCGCTACCGCAATAAAAAAATACCTGCGCAAAGGGGGCCGCTATCTTGGGATCTGTGGGGGCGGCTTCATGGCTTCCACCGGGTGGAATGAAGACTCTAAATATGTGCAGGGCCTCGGCATAATTCCTGCGAAATCGCGCGTCTTCCAGGACAGCTTTGAAGCGAGAATCCTGCCTGTCAAGTGGATGGGAAAGAACCGCACCATGTTTTTCAAGGCCGGTCCCGATTTCCATCTCACAAAGACACACGAGGCCGTGCACATAGTTGCTACCTATAGCGACGGCAGTATTGCCGCATTGATGTCCACATATGGAAAGGGCAGAGTTGCTGTCTGCGGCCCGCACCCAGAAGCCCGCGAATCGTGGAAAGACGATGCCGTTAACAGCGATATGTGGGTTTCATCCACCGATCTTGCAGTGCAGTTCCTGAAGGATCTTCTCTCAGACCGACCGCTCAGAAAATAGCGCAGTCATGGAAGCACTTCCAGAACGATACGGTGCTCCATGGAATCGTTATCGGACGCAATACGGAGGATCTCTATGTAAAATAATGAGTATTTACAGGCCGATCCAGACGGCTAGCTGATAGGCGAGCAGGCCGAGGAAAAAGGACAGGCTAAGCATCAGGGCAAAAGAGGCACCGAACCAAGTCCAGCTTCCCATCTCCCGCTTCATGACTGCCACCGTTGCCGCACAGGGAATAAA
>CAYMTB010000391.1:0-2646 GCA_964393225.1 uncultured Syntrophorhabdaceae bacterium | reverse complement strand
TTGGTCTTTTGCATAAGCAAAAGTTCCGAAGCCGAACGCGAGTGAATGGAGCCGCCGGAGCGTAATGAGCGTGTTTTCGAGGGATTATCCGACACCGATAGTGATTCTAATGATAAATCCGGGATAAGTAATTAAAACCATATTTCGCGTGATTTAACCGGGAATCACTGCTTCACAGGCTTCTATATAAAGGGAAATGGTGCATCATTTTCTCTTCAATTTCTTCTAATATGACGGTTGCCAGGTCAAGCGGTGTTTGTGCGTATTCCCAACCTGTTGGATTATAATCCCCGTCGGAGCTTATTATAAAAAAATTTGCCAGTCGCACCGGCCTCCATGTCATCATGGCCTCAACTGTTTCAAGCACTGAAATTTCTGTTTCTATTCTTCCATTCTCAATACCCCATTTTGCTAATTGAACAGCATACATGCTTACCGGATCCGGTTTTTCACCTGTCTGAATCAGCATTTCCCTTGCCTTTACGTTGACGGGTAGCGAATTTAACCAACTGATATCATATGATTTATTCTTTTTCATAATATATGTCCTTTTTTAATAATATTTATCAAATGCTTCAGAGAGGACTCCATACCTTACACCATTTGCGCTCACAGTCAGTTCCTGTGCACCAAAATATTTCATAATTTCTTTTAAAAGTAGAATACCCTGAAGTATGATATCTTCCCTGCCTTTCTCCATTCCCTTAATGCGGGACCGATCATGTAAGGTCAAACCTTTAAGCTTTTTAATAAGTCTTTCAATCTCCTTCAATGATATTGTATGACCATGTATCTTTTTCTTTTCAAAGACCTCCATGCCGAAAATAATGCCTGCCGTGTTTGTTACGGTTCCGCCCGCTCCGACAAGAGTGCTGCATTCATCCCCGCAGAAAGGTATATTCAGCAGATTCCTCACATAATCAACCAGGGAAGAAATCTCCATTGTTGATGGAGGATCGTTTTTTATAAACATCTCCGTCAGTTTTACAGAGCCGACCGGCAGCGAGACGAAATCGACAAACCTTTTTTCATCTCCTTTCATAATCTCCGTGCTTCCTCCGCCAATGTCCGTTATAATGACCCTTCTTCCCTTAACGAACATTTCGTCCTTCACTGAAAGATAGGTATAAAATGCCTCTTCCTTTTCACTTATTATTGTAATCGGAATCCCCAGCTTTTTCTTAACCTCGTCCAGAAATCCCTTACTGTTTACCGCCTCCCTCAGCGAGGCAGTCCCGACACAGAAAACGTTTTCCACGTTATATTCTTTCATGATGTCGCTATATCGCTGCAATGCCGAGAATGTACGTTCCATTGCTGCCGCAGAGAGGACGCCGCTCTTCCTCAACCCTTCTCCAAGCCTTGTAATGGTTGAAATATCAAGAACATCCACGGATTGGCCGGTCCTCTCAACGATAGCCAGCAATACCGTGTTAGTGCCTATGTCAATGCACGCATATTTCATTTGACAACCTTACGGGAAAACACATATCATAGCCTTTATGTTTTTTAATGGAACAATCTTATTCATGGATCTAAGCGGGTTGATTGCCTTCGGCTCCGGTATCCTATCGTTTTTTAGTCCCTGTGTCCTTCCGCTTATCCCTTCGTATCTCATTTTCATCAGCGGCATATCTGTTGATAATTATAATGAAGTTCTGTCTTCAAAATACAGAAAAAACGTTCTCATCCATTCCATTGCCTTTGTCCTTGGTTTTTCTTTTGTTTTTATGACATTAGGGTTTTCATCATCATTGATCGGAAATATTCTGTCCTCATATCAGACCTATATCATGAAGGCGGGCGGACTGATTCTAATCGTTATGGGACTATTTTACCTGAATATCATTAAGATACCAATCTTAAACCGGGAAAAGGTTATTCAGCTTAAGGAAAAGCCTATCGGAATTTTTGGTTCCTTTATCGTAGGAATAACCTTCTCGTTAGGGTGGACACCATGCATAGGTCCCGCCCTCTCATCGATCCTCATTATTGCCTCTACAGCAGAAAATGTCTTCAAAGGCGTCTATCTTCTGGGCTTATACTCCCTCGGTATGGCAATACCTTTTCTCATCTCTTCGTTACTTTGCAACAAACTGCTCGGCTTTTTGAAACGTTATGGGCATCTTGTGAGATATTCGATGAAGATATTGGGAATACTCCTTGTTATTATAGGATTATTGCTGATCACTTCATATTTCGGAACACTGAGCCTGATGCTTGGACAGGTACTTACACCCTGAAGAAATGTCTATTATGTGCTAAGCACCTTTTTATCTGGTTAAGTAAGTTGAGTAGGTTAAGTGGTTGAGTAGGTTTTTCTAACTCAACTCACTTCCTTACTTAACTGGTTTTCATACTGCCTACTGCTTCCTGTCTTCTAAAAATCCATCTCCTTCAATTCCTGTTTAAACCTTGTTTTAAACTTATTCAATACCTTGTTCTCGATCTGCCTCACACGTTCCCGTGAAATCTTAAACTTTTCTCCTATCTCCTGCAAAGTCATGGATTCATCAACCATTATCCTGTTGTTGAATATAAATAATTCTTTCTCATTTAATCCCTTTTTAAACTCCGTCACCCTTTGACCAAGCAGATTACTCATTTCCCTATCAGAGACAATTTCTTCGACGTTTTCCCCTGTCT
>CAYMTB010000390.1:0-2657 GCA_964393225.1 uncultured Syntrophorhabdaceae bacterium | reverse complement strand
GTTACATAGAGGGTATTGAGATGTTTTTTCATGGCGACTCCATCATACGCATGAGATAACGTTTTACAGAAGCATGTTTCCCCATCTTTTCCGGCAGACATTCCCCGATGAGGGAACAGCTTTCACAGCGCTTAGCGTAAACCGGCGGCGGCGTTGTGCCCGACTCGATTAATTGATGCACTTTGTTTGCCGTTTCCTCCGTTTCCTTGCGAAGGGCTTCATCAAATACTACATCGAGGCGCCTGCGTGTCTTACCATAAAAAAGTGCCCCTTGAGGGACTGGAACAGCCAGCATCTCTTCCAGACATAATGCCTGAGCACACAACTGGATAGAGTCCGAATGGTCGGGCTTCGGCTTGCCCCGTTTATATTCCACGGGAAAAGGCTGCCAGGTATGCTTGTCAATCCGGTGAAACTCCACTACATCAGCCTTGCCCACAAGTCCGAGCCTCAATGAGCGCAAAGGAACCCCTCTTGCAATCTTGACACTCCCTCGTGTCTCGTTCCCCTCCTCATGTACCCGCTCGTGCATGATCCGCCCCTCAGCGGTAAGACGATTCTCTTCCCATGTCTGCTCAATGTGAATAAGCGCACACTGGCGTGGACAGAAGATATAGTGCTGCAAAGCTGAGAGCATGACGAGATCATCTTCAGAGAACATTGTAGGACCTATTGTTTTCCTTTCCGCGTCTGCGATCTGACGCGGTAAAGCCTTTCCGTAAAACCACCCTCCTCCAGGAATGCCTTTTCCAGAGCACGAAGCTGTTGGTCGAGGAGGTAGTTCGTCTGGTGGATCAGGCTGATGGCAGTATTAGCCGCAGTTTCAGGCTCTGCTTTTTCAAAATAGGTCTTATAGGTCGAATAGGACCTATTTTCTTTCCAGGCCAGCGCTCGTATTTCTCGCGCTTGCGGGTGCTCTTTGCCCCAAAGGGGCAAGCTCTTCTGCCGCAAAAAGTCCTCGTAATCGAGGAGCAGCTCCTCCAGACTCGCCCGCGCCACACCGATGAGTTTTAGCTCGGTCTTCTTGGATGTGCCCGAAGCCATACTGCCCTCGGCAATATTCTGCTTGCCGCTCCGGGCTGCCTGCACCATTTGGTCATTCGTGCGTGATTTCCGGTCAATAAACCTGTCGCAAAATACTACTGTAGCGTCATAAACAACCTCCGCCATCTGGTAGGACTTCAGGTCCCGGTATCCTCCGTGAGGGGGGATGAGGGGGTCAGGGGTCATGTTGCCTCCTTGCAGTAACTTGAGCGGCAAACCCGTCTCAAAAACCGTCTACCTCTTGTGGTTTGAGACCGTCCAAAGGTGCCAAAGAGTAAATTCCATCAGCGTTTACAGTAATCGACTTATGCACTTTCGCAGACGAATATTGCCCTGCCTTGCAGTTATGCTTCCACCAGATAACTTTCCGCACGGCCATACTTCCTTCCGGGCGAGCAGAGGAGGCATCATTTTCGAAGAGCTTGGGAAGAATCTCTTTAATGACCGCAGCATCCTCATCCGAAAAACCTGTGCGTTCAGCAAGTTGGGGGTTCATGCTTCCGTAAGTGACATAAATTCCGCTGTCAACACGGTGTTTCATGCCCATAGTGTCGGAACTCCGCTTACCGTCCTTGGTGTCTTCCGCATTGACGCTTTTGGTAATTTGGGTACTGGAAACGCTCACGGGATCAACACTAAAGGCAGACTGAATTGTAACCGGGCCACGAATGCCGATTGATACGCCGGTATCACCTTCAGATTCTCCATCCTCCTTCTTTTTTCCTTTTTTGTCTGATTTGAAGGCAAACAGCTGTCCGAAAGCACGAACATCAATCCATGCTTCACAGGCCTTCTTCACCGTTTCTGCTCCACCGAGGTCTTTGCCAAGCTCCGCCTCAGCACGAGACTTCAGACTTTTGGCATCATCACATTTACGGTCATCGGATTGTACGAAGACGGCTTGCCCCTTCTCTCTCCCATTATTTTTCTTTTTCAAGTCAACAAACCTCTCAACCATGCGATCCCGTATCTTCCGTTTGAGACACACATCGGTAATCTCGCCAAGTCCTTCATAATCAGTACGGGGGCGGTTCCCATTTAACGGGTCTCCGTTAGGGTTGGCGTTCTTCACGCTCATTATAATTGCGAAATCGATTTTTTTTGTCAGAGTAGCCATAAATATTCCTCCTTTGTGGTTGTTTTATTCTTCGGAATCTGTTTCCTGATTTTCTGCATTATCAGCGGATTTCGGCACCCATTGGCCTTTTTCCCGTTTGTGCTCACGTAACCATTGTCTTTGACAGTGATATCCAAGCAGGTATTCGCCGGTTAGTCTTGTGTCTGTAATGTAGTCAGCATTTTCTTTAAATCTTGAATGAATTATATCCAGCAACTCTTCATAACCTTCAAGCAGAGGAGGATACTTTGCTCGTATCCTGTCCTTGTAAGGCTTTAAGGCTTCCTCAATGTTTTTCCATGTTGAGAAAGGCCTTTCAGAAAAACGTTGCATGAGACGTGATGCTGTTGTTCCCCGATTTTCTTTTGCAAGCTGTAAAGCTTTCGACTCAATCTGATCCGCCACCGCAAGTAAACTGCCATACAGGTAGTCTCGTGTTTTTCTCTCTTCTTCAAGAGCCATAATGTACCTCCTTTCATAGTAGAATCCTTTATAC
>CAYMTB010000389.1:0-2676 GCA_964393225.1 uncultured Syntrophorhabdaceae bacterium | reverse complement strand
CTTCGGAACTTTTGCATACGCAAAAGACCAAGCTTCCTCGCCTCTCGACGGTTTGTTCCGGGATACCCCGACACCTTCCCAACGACATATTCGAGCTAAACCCTTCAGGGAGGTATTGAAGTGTTGCTGACATACGTTCATGCATCTTTCATGGCGGCCGGTTTCATCTTTATGGCGGCCGGTTTCTTTGCATCACGATTTTTGAAGAAAAAAATGTGGTGGCTTAAATTGCACAGAATTCTTGGCATTTCTGGCACATGTTGTGTGTTGGCCGGTGTCTGCTTTGAATCCATTCACCTTTCCCTTATCGGTGCCGGGCATTTTAACGTGCCCCATGCCTGCCTCGGCATGCTCATCATCCTGCTGTCTATGATCACGCCTGCGATGGGGCTAATGCAGATAAAAATGCACGGGGCAGCATCAAAAATAAGGATTTTTCACCGCTGGTCAGGAAGAGCTATTATAATATTGACGGGTATCAATATTATATCAGGCCTCTATACAGCGGGAATCATATAAATGCAGGTTTTTCTATCAGCTGTCAGCTGAATGCTGGATATTGAAAGGGCATTATGCTTGAAATAACATTACTTTGCGGATTTTCATTCCTCGCCGGATTGATTGATTCTGTGGCAGGGGGAGGAGGCCTCATCCAGCTTCCCGCCCTCTTCATTGTTCTCCCCCATCTCCCTGTGGCGCTCCTCCTGGGAACAAACAAGCTCTCCTCGATTGCCGGCACATCAATTGCCTCCATCCAGTATGCAGCGCATGTGGACATAAGCTGGAGGGCAACATTCCCGGCCACAATTGCAGCACTCATATTTTCATTCCTGGGGGCAAGAACCGTAAGCATGTTAAACCCTGGTATTATGCGGCCGGTTATCCTTTTCCTGCTTGTTGCAATTGCAATCTATACGTTTATCAGAAAAGACTTTGGCACATCACACATACCAAAACTGGGCCACAGATGGCAATTTTTCTTCAGCGTTATTACCGGCACGGTAATCGGCTTTTATGACGGATTTTTTGGTCCCGGGACGGGCAGTTTTCTCATTTTTGTCTTTATAAGCATCTTTGGATTTAATTTCCTCTCTGCCTCTGCATCCTCAAAGGTCATAAACTTTGCAACAAATCTCTCCGCTGTGCTCTATTTTGCGTTTACTGACAATATCCTCTATAAAATTGCCCTGCCCATGGCAGCATTTAATATACTCGGGTCCCTTGTGGGGACAAGGCTTGCAATATTAAAGGGAAGCCGTTTTGTAAGGGTATTTTTTCTTATCGTGGTTTCAGGGCTGATTATAAAATTAGCATACGATACTTTCAGGTTATAAACGCCCTTTATATCATAATTGTTTATCGTATGGGGAAATTCGCAAAACAATCTGCTTTCCTCCAGGCCCCTATATGTGTATACTATGTTTTCAGAATACTGATAAGCAGTTGTCACCAGATCTGTCAGGGAGGAAATTAATGGGTATATATAGAAGACTATTTATCTTGCTGGTCTTTCTTGGATCATATGTTATCGCTTCGCAAGTGTTCCTGATGGAAAAGGTTTGCTATGGCCAGGATACCGGCGCGGCAATTCAGGCGGCAAAAGAGACTGGCGGGAAGGCTGCCGTTACCCGCAAGGGCAAAAAACCCATTGACCCATATGCTAAAGAAATCAGGAAAAGCGGTGACATTGTTGTTGTTTCAAGGTCATTCGCCGATCTGGTTAAAGAGAACAATTCCATTATCCTTTCTAAAGTAGCAATCCAGCAACGCCTTGATAATACCGGAAAAATAGCAGGCTACGAACTGGTATCAATCGACAGGGGCAGCGTTGTAGAAAAAACAGGCCTAAGGCCTCACGACCTTGTGACCAGCATCAACGGTGTTCTGGCGAAGGATTTCAATGCAAGCCGGGAGTCGCTGGAGCCATGCAACCGATTTGACATCACCATATTAAGGAAGGGTAAGGTAAAAAACCTTATCATCGAAATTCAACCATCCCCGTAGCATGTTTGATACACATTATGATTCCATTGGTTCAAACGTAAACCTTTTCTCCCGAAATAATTTCACGCATGCTCCGGTTACTGCCCTGTCATATAGTATCCCGGCGTTATCCTCAATCTCCTGAAGGGCAGCATCAATGCCTTTTGCAGGTCTGTAGGGACGGTGGGAGGCGGTTGCTTCAACCACATCAGCCACAGAAACGATCCTTGCTTCGAGAAGTATCTGGTCACCCTTTAAACCCTGTGGATAGCCTGAACCATCTAACCGTTCATGGTGCTGGAGGACTATTTCGGCTACGAGACAGGGCAATCCAACATCTTTTAATATGTCATACCCGGTCTGTGAATGAATTTTGATGAGGCTCATTTCTATATCGGATATTTTGCCGGGCTTAACCAGTATCTCAGCAGGTACCGATATTTTTCCGATATCATGGATAATGCCTGCCATTCGTATAGCATCAACCGCATCATTTGGTAAACCCATCTCTTGTGCGATAGTACGGGCAAGATTTGATACCCTCCTCTGATGACCTGCGGTATAGGGGTCCCGTGTCTCAACCGTTGAAGACAATGCCTGGATAGTGCCTATTAAACCCTTCCTCAGTTTCTCCAGGGTAAGACCTTTGCATAATTTCAGTTTCCTGGCTTTTCCATCTTTATGATCATATTT
>CAYMTB010000388.1:0-2704 GCA_964393225.1 uncultured Syntrophorhabdaceae bacterium | reverse complement strand
ATTCGTGAGACATTATCTCAAGAGTGTTCCCGGAGAAGGTACCCCGGTGAGCCCGAAGGCGGTTCCCTCCCTGGAGAAGATTTTTATTCTCCTTCGAACCCAGACGGGCCATGATTTCTCCCTGTATAAGAGGAATACCTTGTACCGCCGCATTGAACGACGGATGGGTATCCACCAGATCGACAGCATAAACAACTATGTCAAGTATCTTCAGCACAATCCCGAGGAGATTGATTTGCTCTTCAAGGAACTCCTCATCGGGGTGACGAATTTCTTCAGAGACCCGGAAGCGTTTGAGGTGATGAAAACGAAGGCAATCCCCGAGGTAATGGAAGGCAAGAGAAAATCAGGTGTTCTCCGTGCATGGGTCACCGGGTGTTCTACCGGGGAAGAAGCGTACTCCCTCGCCATGATCCTCCGGGAGTGCATGGATACGATGAATAAAAAAGGTGCGTTCAAATGCCAGGTATTCGCCACCGATATTGATAAAGATGCCATTGATAAGGCCCGTGGAGGGAGATATCTTGAGAATGTCGCCGCCGACGTATCGCCGGAACGCCTGAGCCGATTTTTCGCTAAAACCGATTCAGGATATACCATCAACAAAGATCTCCGGGAGATGGTCATCTTTGCACCGCAGAACCTCATCATGGATCCGCCGTTTACCAAACTTGATATCCTCTGCTGCAGGAATCTCCTGATTTATCTGACCCCCGAACTCCAAAAGAAACTGTTCCCGGTTTTCCATTACGCCCTCAATGCCGGTGGCATCCTCTTTCTCGGCGCTGCCGAAACAATTGGTGAGACAGGTGATCTCTTTTCTCGTATAGACAATAAGTGGAAGATATTCAGAAAGAAGGCCTCCCCTTTTGCGAGACAGGATATACCACCGGTTGTATTGCCACACGCAGAGACAAAGATCCGGGAGACAGACATGCACCAACCGGACAAAGAAATATCTCTTTCTGAGGTTGCGCGGCAGGTACTGATGGAGAGGTATTCACCACCTGCCGTCGTCATCAATGAAAAAGGGGACATCCTCTTCATTTACGGAAGAACGGGTAAGTATCTGGAGCCTTCCCAGGGGAAGGCGGCAATGAATGTCTTTGCCATGGCCCGGGAGGGTCTGAAGTCTGAACTGGGCACGGCAATCTTTAAAGCTGTCAAGGAGCGAGAGGCGGTAACGGTGAAGGGTGTCACGGTAAAGACAAATGGTGATCACGAGATGATTGACCTCACCGTCATGCCCATGAAGACAGAACACAGTAAGGGCAGTCTTTTGATGGTCATGTTTGAAAAGCATCCGTTCCCCCCGCCAAGAAAGAGAAATCGAGCCCAGTCCTCGACAGACCAGCCTGTCGTTATTGCAGACCTCGAAAAAGACCTGAATTACACAAAACAGCATCTTCAAACTATCACCGAAGAGATGGAGACCTCCCAGGAAGAGCTGAAGTCTGTCAACGAAGAACTCCAGTCAAACAACGAGGAGCTCCAGTCAACGAATGAGGAACTGACAACATCCAAAGAAGAGATGCAGTCGCTCAACGAAGAACTGACGACAGTCAATGCGGAGCTTCAGAATAAGGTTGAGGACCTGTCACAGGCAAGTAACGATATGATCAATCTCATGAATGCGACAGAGATTGCCGTCATCTTTCTGGACAACAATCTGAATATCCTCCGGTATACCCAGCCGCTCACAAAACTTATCAACATCATCCACGGGGATATAGGGCGGCCGGTTACCCATCTTGTTTCAAAACTCCATTACGAAGACCTTGAACAGGATGTACGACAGGTGATGGAGACGCTCGTATTCAGGGAACAGCAGGTGCAGGCAAAAGACGGCCGATGGTATGCGATGCGTATCATGCCCTACCGGACGATGGACAACGTTATTGAGGGTGCACTACTCACCTTCGTCGACATTACCGCCACAAAAACATATGAGGTGCTGGTGGAAGATTCTGCGGCATTTGCAGAAAGTATTATAGCTACGGTGCGGGAGCCTCTTCTTGTGCTTGGGAATGGGTTGAAGGTTGTGTCGGCAAACAAGTCCTTCTATACAACGTTTCACGTTGTACCGGAAGAGACAGAAGGGAAATCACTCTACAGCCTCGGTAAAAAGCAATGGAACATCCCTGCATTAAAAACCCTTCTTGAAGACATCCTTCCCAAAAACACGCAGTTTGAAGACTTCAGAGTAGAACATGATTTCCCGGATATCGGGAAAAAGGTCATGCTTCTCAATGCCAGGAAGGTCATCGATAAGAGCGGACAGAGGGAACTGATACTCCTGGCGATAGAGGATATTACGGAGAAGCCGACCAGAGGAACGTAGTGGGAAAATGTAAGGACAAACAAGAAGATAGCAAGGCTCACCTGCGGAACCGTGCAGAGGAAAAGTTGAATCTATCCTCTGACGCCTCAGCCGAGATACACAATGCCCCACCCGAAGCACTGATCCACGAACTGCAAGTCCATCAGGTTGAACTGGAGATGCAGAACGAGGAACTGGTCATTGCTCAGGCCGCTCTGGAAGAGTCAAGGAGCAAGTACACCGACCTGTACGATCTTGCCCCTGTTGGTTATTTTACCTTAACCCGGAACGGACTTATTACAGAGGCTAACCTCACCGGTGCTTCACTGATGGGGGTGGTGCGTCAAAAACTGATCGGCCGTAGTTTCTGGTTCTTTGTCACGG
>CAYMTB010000387.1:0-2724 GCA_964393225.1 uncultured Syntrophorhabdaceae bacterium | reverse complement strand
ATTCGACTTTTACCGCAAAATTGATTTGAGTCTTGTTGACCCTGATATTTTCAGACAATCTGGTCCATCTCTTTCTGTCGCTGTTGATGGGAAAGAGATTTTCAATATACCCCACTTCTTCTTGTGAGAGGCGGGGATTTTTACCGCGATGGCGGGAAATAGTTGTTGGGTTGTTTGATTGCAAATTGTAGTCATGCATTTTAGTCGAGGTTTAAGTTCTGTGGTAGGATGAAGACGGCCTGATTCTGCAGAAACATAAAACAAACCTTCAAAGCCTTGCAGTAACAAAAGGTTCTATCGCTCACGAGTCACACATTTCACACAGTGCCCATGAGGCATCAGAGCGGATATCTTTACCTTCATCTCCCAAAACAGCAATAGGAGGTTCTACAGTTCGTGAGTCTTTGATATGACCCAGTGCATTTGCAGCGGCATAGAGAACATTTCTATTTTGGAATAACAGAATATTTTACCGCTCCACCAGGGGTCTCTTCGCTGCTCCTCCCCATCTTCTCGGGTAAACTCGCGAAGACGCAACCGTTTATTCTTAAAACATCTTGAAACCAAGGTCTGACTACGTTAATCTTGTCCAGATGCAGAGGGGCCGTACACCTCTCGAAGGGGATATATGATCAGTTCAGATAATCTGCTCTATGCTGTTGACGAGAAACCACCACTCTGGCTGGCCTTTTTGCAGGGACTGCAGCATGTAATTGTGGTCTATGGAGAGATCGTCCTTTTTCCTCTCGTGGTAGGCCGTCTTGCTAATGCGCCGCGAGAACATATTCAATTTGCCTGTTTTGCAGCCGCCATAGCCGCTGCCATATGTACCGTTCTCCAGGCCCTTCGTTTCGGGAAATTCGGTTCCGGATATGCCATCTTCATGGGAAGTTCCACGGCATACCTCGCATGTAGTGTAGAGGCGGTAAAACTGGGCGGTTTCACCCTTCTGGCAACGGTAGCCATCGTTGTCGCCCCTTTGGAGGCCCTATTCTCCTATTTTCTCAGATACTTGCGTCATATCGTTACCCCTGCTGTTGGGGGCATTGTGTTGCTGTTGATTGTCGTGAGTCTTCTTCCCTTGAGCGTGAAGGAGTGGGTAGGCAACCCCGGCGAGCCGCACTTTGCGTCGCTGCAAAACCTCTTCACCGGCCTGATTACCCTGGCAGTACTTTTGGGTATTGCCCTCTTCGGAAACAAACGGTTGAGAGTCTGGTGCCCCATGATCGGTATGGTTATTGGTTTCACAGTAGCATGGTTTCTTGGGCTCACCCATTTTGAATTATTTAAAACTGCTGAATGGTTCGGACTTCCCTCCGGAAAATGGCCGGGTCTTACCTGGGATTTCAGTTATGACTATCTCCCGATCATTGCGGCCATGGCCGTAGTTACCATTATCAACGGGATCCAGGCCGTTGGCAACAGCATGGCTGTCCAGGAGATATCCACCCGCAACTTCAAAAAAGTGGACTATGACCGTATTCAGGGATGCCTCTATATTGACTCCATTGGTAATGTTATCAGCGGGCTCATGGGAACTGTGCCGAATGAAACCTATCCCGAAAACATATCTGTTCTTAAGGCCACCGGTGTCGCGTCCCGTTGGGTCGCCATCTGTGGTGCAATTATCATGGCAGTTCTGGCATTCAGTCCGAAAATTAGCATTTTCCTTATAGAGATGCCTCAGCCGGTTTTTGGAGGTTTTCTGATGGGCCTTGCAGCGATGATGTTCCCCGCCGGCCTGGGCCTAATTTCCACGACCTCTCTTAATCACCAGAGCGGCCTGATGATCGGAGTCTCCCTCTGCATCGGGATGGTAGCGGAGTCAGGCGCCTTTTTTCCGAATACCATGCCCACCGCACTGGCTATTTTTACAAATAGCTCTATTGCAGCAGGTGGACTCACAGCCATCATACTGAGTGCACTTTTCTCGCTTGTCCACAAACCGCATCTTTCTTTCACCATCGATGTTGCGGTTGAAAAACTGAACGAATTGATGGCGATCCTTGAAAACAGTACCGATAGCTTGAATCTGTCACCAAAGGCCCTGCATAGGCTTCAGTTGGCCTGCGAGGAAGTATTCATCCATGCAGCAGAAGGGTTGAAGTCGGATGATCAAAAGGAACAAATAACCTTCAAGATGCTCAAGCAAGAGAACAGCCTTTTCATAGAGATCATCTTCTCTAAGAAGGTGCGGGACATAGACCACGCTGCCACCGAAATACCGCACCATGAAGTCACAGAAGAGAACATCGGTTTAGTCCTTCTACGGCGGATCACCTCCGAATTGAAACATATCCGCATCTCAGGCAACACCTACATCTCTTTCAAGATACCTTATAACCCTTAATGGCCATATCGCCGGTCCATTTCTAAGCTCATGGCCGGACAACTTTTTTAAAGGTCTGTTATTATTGTTTTCGTTGAAATCAAGTATTCTGTCAACAAATGCCAAAGGCTCTGTTTCGGGAAGTTATCCACACTTCAAAGGCCATCATAATCTTGTAGCCAACAAACTGGATTACCCACTTGAAATGAGAAAGAGCCTAAAATATATCGCTTGACAAGTAAAAACAGTCACCCTATACTTCAGCTATCGAAAAGCAATACCTTATAAAATCAATCTTATGTGACCTGGCGTATGCAACCAAAGGAGACATTATGAAAAAGACCGTATTTACAATGTTCGCTATATGTGTTGTGGCTTGCATCCTCTTTGCCGCG
>CAYMTB010000386.1:0-2750 GCA_964393225.1 uncultured Syntrophorhabdaceae bacterium | reverse complement strand
TATTATGTTGTCTCTATCAACATATCTATATTTGATTATAGCAGAGAAACAGCAAGAAAACACAAGAAATATTTATTGCCATGTGAAAGAATATATGGAGAGAGAAAAGAAGAAAAACTCTGTTAGCAGGAAGTTGTCCACACTCTCTCACATCAACAGTTCTGCCTCTCCCATCACCTCCAACAAGCTCTCTCTTCCAGTTTCTTGCCGATATCAAATCCTCTTCCCATCACATCATCCTGGACGACATGGCCTTTTATAGTGAGGTAACTGCGATAAGCTTGATCATTTCATCAGTACCGGGTGGCGTGAACAGGTAATAGTCTTGCATTTCCAGAAAGAATTATTCATACTTGTTCAGATATTACAATTGGTTTCACAGAGAAACCCTATACATAAGGAGTATTAAAGATGCCGTACGGAAAAGCTAAATGGTTTAATGAATCAAAGGGATTTGGTTTTATCGAGCAGGAAGGTGGCGAGGACCTGTTTGTACATCATTCTGCGATTCAGGGAGAAGGTTATAAATCGCTGGCAGATGGTGATAGTGTTAGTTTCGATGTTGTCCAAGGACCTAAAGGTCTTGCTGCTGAGAACGTTCGTAAGCTGAAAAAATGATTAATGTTTCAGTTGTAGCTCTTGGCATTGGCGAATGGGCAACAAATGTCGAGTGATCGGCGCGATCTGACACAGAAACAGAAATTTTCAAGTCACTATGGTGCAACTTGAAATAAATATTTCAACTCATTTACAGAACTGTATCTGACTGTTGTTGACATAAAGGGCGGAGACAAATGTCACAATGAGATTAGGCGCTCCTGAAAACAGGATATCATCCTGACGCCCCGGTAAAATAATCTCTACACCGGAACTTTGACTGGTGATCATTGCTCCACCCGTTGCATGATTTCATTTTGTTCATAATTTGTCAACTGGTAATACTCAGGGTGTAGCTGCAACATATCACTCTTTTAGTCACAAAAGCAGAATCACCATGGCCCTTGAGAAACCAAATTCCTAGATGACCAGAGGAGCATATCCCGAATCTTTGCCATTCATAATACCTCTGTACAACCCTTATTTCTATAGAATATAGCAGGTCCTTCTTACATTGAAGTACCGGAAAGGGTCTTGTTGAAATGGAAACTGAATAATATCACAGCAGAATCCCATGAACTGGAAACTCTGCTTCAGCATATACCCCTATAATTTTTCATCCCTTTATCCCCATTTTCCACTTAACACCTTAACAGCCTATAAAACTGTAATAATTATAAAGTGTTAATGGGGTTTGGGTGTTAATGTGGTGGATTAACACACCTTAACAGCCCTTTATTCCTTGGTGGAAATATCTTCGATAGATTTTTATCGGCAAGATTTCACAGAAAAACTGCCAGTATCAATAGAGAATAGGTTCCTTATCTATATATCGGCAAGATTATGCCCAAAAATAGACATTTTCAAATCGCCTCGGGTTAACTTGAAATATTTCTGCATAAGCCTGAATACACAGGTAAATATATCTACACGCTTCTCCATGCTCAATCTTTTTTATTATTTACCGGTCAGAGTCAAATGAATCAAGTAAACAATCAGAATCAGAGCAACAGCGAGGACGGTGGTTATAGTCTCCCGTTCCCACTGGTGGAGTTTTACGGTATGCTTCCAACCACAGTTGCTGCAGCGAAATACTCTTCTCCCAAAAAACTTCAGAAACCATTCTTTAAGGTTCCATCGTTCACTGAGTGTCAATTTAGGATGATTACATGATGGACAGGGTGGAGGAGAGGACAAGAATACAAGAACATCGGTCAGAGAATTTATCCGTTCGGGTACAATGTGAAAGCGCCTTCCTGAATCGATATAGTCAGAAAATAAATCAACTGTATTAATCCTATTGTTGTTTGTTATTGATGCCCTTAATTTACCGGCTGAATTTTTATTTATTGTAGCATCGTGATCCATATCATTTTATCCTTGTGATCATTATATACAGGAACAGTGCCCGGACTCAAGCTTCTCTGGATATTATCTGTGCTTCTGTTAATGATGATATTCTTCATTACCGGCAGAATTTCAAAACTCCCGGGAGCCTTGATCTGAAATTTCTTCTGAAAAAGAAAGTTCTCTTTCTGTTTCTTGCCGCTCACAAGAAATAGAATTCTCACTAATCCAACTTAAATGTCTTGTATCACCAGTACACATTCATATAAAGTAATGACAAACAACTAATCTTCAAGAAAGAAATATCCACACAAGGTGGTAAAAATTGACTCAAAAAGATATTGAGGAAAAATTACATAACAAAAAAGGTCCTGTTTCTATTGAAAGAGCTTTTGTAACTGTTGCAAAAAGGATTTTAAAAGAAGATACATACGAGATGATCCTTGATGAGGCTAAATTTCTTGTTGATGAAGCTGAGGCCAATTTTAAGGATAAGCTTATGGAAAGAACTTTGGCAGATAAACCAATGCGTAAATCATCATCAGTCAACAGAAAAAAGAGATTACTATAATGTCTAATCCGCTCAATATCGAACGTTTGTATTAATTCTCTGGTGATAGACTGATACCGGCAAAAAACCTTACAGAAACTTTTTGCCGGTATCAAAAGGTGGCCGGAGGCATAGAGTTACTCATGGAAGATCTCCAGTCTCTTCTGTCTTGATGGGTGCTGCAGTTTTCTCAGGGCCTTATTCTCAATCTGACGGATACGTTCGCGGGTAAGTCCAAAGACATTGCCCACTTCTT
>CAYMTB010000385.1:0-2761 GCA_964393225.1 uncultured Syntrophorhabdaceae bacterium | reverse complement strand
ATACTAATATAACATCCTAAAAATATTATATTTTCGCTCTACTTTTCATTCAGTGCCTATTTATAACGGGAAAGGGATTCGGGCTGCCTCTAACAATTCTAAAGTCTAAAGCAAAAACCAGCAAAGCAGTTTTATTGAGCTTTTCAAGGTGAATGTAATGGAAACAAAAAGCAATTCAAACATAGAACAAAAAGCACAAACAAACAAATCATCAAAGTAGAAGCGCAACCAATTCTAAGAGGTGAGGCCGTACCAATGAAACAAGGTCAAACAAATATCGCAGAGGCTACAGCTTTGAAAACTTTATTGATTTTTTTCTTTTCTTTGAAGTAATGTTCGTATTTTCAAAAAATGTTATGAGCTATTTAGCATATTTGGCAAAAAAGAAACCCTTTATGTACATGCAATCTGAATGCAGTCATTTACCAAAATTATCGGGTAAGATAGTTTCATTAGTGATGAAGTGCATCAATTTGAAATGCATTTCATATATTCATAGGCAATACGCCTGTATATGTATAGGCCTCTTCAGTTTAATGACCGGTCTTTCTTTCTATCTTTTCTGTCGCAAGGAAGGGATTCCATATTTCCAGAGACAGTTGAGTGATCTTGGTTTTCATCCAGCCATTCAGACAAGCTGGACCGGACAATTGGCAGGCACTTTTCCTGCTTTTATTCATCCCTTTGCCTTTTCCCTGATCGGCATGGGCCTTTTATCGAACACAAGGAAGTCCAGGTTATTCGTATGTCTCATCTTCTTTCTATTGAATATACTTTTTGAAATTGGCCAGAAATATAAGATCATGTTTATAAGGCTTATCCCTCAATGGTTCAGTTCGATTCCAATACTGGAAAACACGAGGGATTTTTTTCTGAAAGGCACCTTCGCTGTAGAGGATGTTATTGGTATAACGCTGGGTTCATTATCGGCTCTTGCCTGTGCAGAATTAATTTCAATAAGAAAGAATTGCAATGAAGGAACAAAAGAGACTCATTAAAGGCATTGTTCTATTTGCATTGATATTATGCGGCGCGCTTACAATTATCTGCAGCGGAGGGGGGTCCGACACTACCACTACCAAAAAATTCACGGTGGTTGTTTTCTCGGATGTCCATTTTAATCCATTATCTGATGCGAGCGGGAATCTATTTCGGGAGCTTGACGGTGCAGATGCAAGCCAGTGGGCGGGTATTTTCCAGGGTTCGGGTATGACAACACCCTCGGCAGGGGGGACCGATACCAACTACCCTCTTCTTATAGGCGCGCTCTCAAGCATAAAACAGAACCTGGGAGCCAGCCCGCTCATTATTTTTACCGGCGATATCCTTGGACATTACCTTGCAGAACAGTATTTCAGCCAAAAAAAGATCACTATCCCGACTCCTAAAGACATCGCAGACATGAAGACCTTTACCAACAAGACGGTTACCTTCTTCGTGCAGCAGGTACGGTCGTATGTCGGAAACATTCCCGTCATGTTCGCTCTCGGAAATGCCGATTCGTACTGGGACCTTGGACCGGATAACAGTTTTCTCTCCAACACGGCTGAGCTATACTACTCGCAGTTTCTGAACGGTACGGTGGATCATAAGACATTTATAAGCACTTATACGAGTGGAGGATATTACTCTGCAGAGCCGGCAGGAATGAACCTGATGGTAATAGGACTCAATACATTCGAGTTCTCCCCTTCTTTCGGCAGCGACACCTCCGGTGCAGTAACCCTTGAACTCAACTGGTTCGATTCAACGCTTGCTTCGGCCCAGAACAAGGGGGAAAAGGTATGGCTCCTGGCGCATGTGCCCCCTGGCGCTGACAAGTATTCAACGGCCCAAGCTGCAGATGGCAACGGTCACGTTACAAAACCCACAATGATGTGGAATCAGGATTACCAAAAAAGGTTTCTGCAGATAATCTCCAAGTATCCGGGCCTTATAGCACAGACGTTCACAGCCCATACCCATATGGACGAATACCGCATCATGTCGCCCGGTAATGTGGCTGACACAACGCCCGGCATAACTCCCTACTTTGGCAATAACCCTGCTTTTAAGGTCTTTACGTTTTCCAGTGATACATTAAAGGCCACCGATTATGCCTCCCTGAACTATGACCTCGGAACAATGCCGGTACAGTTCAACAGCTATTACACATTTTCAACCGCCTATTCCATGCAGGGTCCTCTATCCGACTCTCTGGCCCAGCTTTATCCTCAGCTCCCTACGAACATTACGTTGCAGAGCCTTTACAGAGGAAGCTATTTTTCCGGAAACACTTATACCACTCCCACCGGCAACGAGTTCTACCAAATTAACAACACGACCTGGCCGGTTTACTGGTGCGGCATAGAGCACATGGAAGAGCAAGGTCTTATCGATTGCGTGAATTTTTACTCCTATGTTCACTAACAAACTCAAAAAGTTTTGTTGAGAGTCATACCCGGGTAGCTCTTAGAGAGTAATTGATTTTAGGGTGTCCGAGCTATCCGGCACCCCTTTTTTTACCGTTGGACTTGTGGCAACTCATTTTTTTAAATCAAGAAAAACCTTGATATTGAGGTGTAATATCACAATATCGGCGCCGTTGTGTTGCATTGATAGCAAACACAAACATGCACGTTAGATCTCTGACTGTCTTTGTGAATAACCGCTTGTAAGATGCCCTGCACCTGGTAACTTTTTTCTGATCCTGCAGAGCACGGGCTCCTTCCTCCTACCATTAATTCCTGTATAACTATCATATAAGCAGGTAAGATTGCCC
>CAYMTB010000384.1:0-2767 GCA_964393225.1 uncultured Syntrophorhabdaceae bacterium | reverse complement strand
ATTGAGCACAGTGCCTTCGACCTTGTTGCGCCGCTCGGTGATGGCATTCCAATGCTGCACAATGTTCAGATCGTAACGGCGCAGCGTTTGCTCGCTTACGCGATCAACTTCAAACAGGTTCCGGTGCAACTCATGGAAAAAACCGGTTTGACCGTCCTCGTCTATGCCCTCGTGACGATCCTCAAGCAAGCGGTTTTTCATGGCCTGCAAAGTGCCGCCTTTGAAAAATCCCATCATCCAGTGGTTGAGAACCAGCTCTTGATGAAAGCTGCGTTTTGCCATTACACGCCCTCCACAGCAAACATCCGGCTTAGGAACTCCGGCTCGATCTGGCGGATTTTGAGTGTCTTGGTAATGCTGCCTTCGGCCTCGGTGCTGGTGAAGACGGCGGGGATGTTGTGATCGCCGTTGATATCGAGCAGGTCTTGTTGTTGTGCCGTGCGGCGCAGTTGCAGATTGTTCAGCGTGTCTTCGTAGCTTTCCAGCTTGATGACTTTGAAGGAGTGGGAAATGCCCGTCTGCGGAGCAGTGGCTTTGCCGTCTTTCCAGTCAGCAGAATAGACGACCTTCTGGATGCGAGGCTTCAGTACGGTATCGAAGTATTCCCCCTGCTCAACGAGGATGTATTTACGTTTGCCGCTGTCTTCACGATTAAAAGAGATGACGGCGTGGCCAGTGGTACCTGAACCGCCAAAGTAATCGAGAGCTATAGTTTTTTCGTATTTCAGGCCTGATGCCTTTAGTGAATCTAGAACTAATTGCCTAGCCTTTGGAAAATCAAATTCCTTTTCAGAAAACAGTTCTTTTAGTTCTGACGCGCCGTAATTAGCTGATGCATAGCTTTTCTCGTCCCACCATGTGATGGGTAGTGATTCTTCATCCATTCGCGTTTTGAAGTCTATATTAACTTTGTTGTTTTCTGTTCGTCTGACCCTATACTCTTCAAGCTCTGTGGGAACGCGGACATGGCCTCTCTGCCAATTTTTTTCAATTGCCTTTCCATCTTTAATCATGATTGGATAAACAATTTGTTCATCATGATTGGGTTCCTCACGAAGCAAATATGACTGTGAAGCATTATCCCACACCATTTTGGGTATCCTAATGGAGTCATTAGCCATTACAAAAATTGGATAGAAAAGTTTTGGCCTATCTTCACGCCGATCATTGTTTCCAGAGCGGATAAAATTAGCCCACGAAAATCTCCCCTTTTCATCCTCTTTGGGATATCTAGCTAGTGATTTATCGGACTTTGTAAGGCTTTGTGGAATAGAAGACTCTGAGTTTCCGAAAAACAGACCATATTCATGAGCTGGTGCGAATTTACCCTTCGTTTTTCTACCAGCTGGGTTTGATCTAACAACAGCTACTCCAACTTGCTTCGTAAAATGTTGCGCCAAAATAGAACGGAGTTCAATCACCTCCTCATCATCAATTGCTGCACAAATAATACCATCTTCAGTCAAATAATTCTTAGCAACTTCCAGTCGGTTATCCATTAAGGATGACCAAGTGCTATCTTTATATCCGTTTTTATAGACGATGGATGATGCATCTGTGTTATATGGTGGATCAATATAAATACACTTCACCTTATTCCTATACCGTTCCTGCAACAGATTCAACGCCTGAAAATTATCCCCATGTATCAGCAGCCCATCAAGGCTTTCGTCCAGATTATCCACCGATGCCAGCAATGCTTGTTTGAATGCAGCATCAAACAGGACTGTATCCGCCATCAGGTAAGGATGTTCCTTCAAGTACGCAACGCTGCCTGCTTTGGCTTGTTTGAATAAGTCGGTTTTTTTGCCATCCAGCATCCCCAGCTTGTCCCACTGTTCCCATTGCTTTGGGTTAGCGGCAATTGCGGGGTAGAGACTTTCCGGCAAACGGTCGAGCGTAACGCAGTAGTGCGTGGAAACGACGAATTTCTTTTTCAGCCAGAGCTTCTTCTGGAAGTCTTCTAGTTGCGCCAGGAAGGTAATCAAGTCCAGTGCAATAGCGCGCAGGGTTTGAATCAGGCGCAGGTTCTTCTCAATGTCGGAAAACTTTTCAGCGTTCTGTACGTCATCAAGGTGCAGAACTTCGCTCTTAATGTAGAAGTCCAGCTCCCGGCGCAAGAAACCGCCTAAATCCTTGTGGATGAAATAGTCCGCCAGGTTTTTGGTGGTGTAGTTGGTGAGGCATTTTTCTAACATTGTGCGCTGCGGATTTTTTTCGGTTGGTTCACGCATACTTAAGTCCAGCCAGCGGGCTTTGATGCTTGCGTCATCCAGCACTTTCTTTACCGCATCAAGTACCAGTGCATCCTGTTTGCTGCCTTTGGGCATGGCCTTGTATTCAAAGCGCAGTACCAGCTCTTGCCCATTCGCACCATTCTCTTCTGCCACCGGCAGCAGTTCTTCTTCATATTCGTCACCTTCATCATCTGTGAGGGTGCGGGTTTGTGGCTCAATCAGGACAAAACGGCGTTCCTTGTCGTTGTCCTTGCGGTTATCTTTAGCCGTGTCTGCCGTGATCAAACGAAAACGCACGGTGCGTCCATCATCGAGTTTGAAGCCGTAATTGGAAAAGTTTTCGCCGCTCTTGGTATAATATTGATCTTTGTTCGCCCAGTGCAGTACTACTTCTTCACCGGCATAGGGTATGGCGTAGGTGTCGCCTTTGTAACGGCGCTGGCTGATAAAGTCGCCCTTGTCGTAGTAGCGGGAGAAGAAGGTGAGCAGATGCGTGAACACGGCGTTTTCGTGTTCGGCAGTGCCTGTAC
>CAYMTB010000383.1:0-2775 GCA_964393225.1 uncultured Syntrophorhabdaceae bacterium | reverse complement strand
TTATGATTTCTGTCTGTACCGGGAACGGTTTTCTGAGGAGAGAAACAATTTTAGGAGATGGTGTAGCGGTTCGTTCTGGCTGGTATACAGGTTTTAAATCCTGTTCGAGCCTTTCTACCAGCTTTTTGTGGTATTTCTCCACGAAATCCTTCAGGTTCATGGATTCCTCCTTTATTTGATGTTTTTTAATCTTATGTGTTTATAAGGGACGACCCCTTAAAAACTTATAAGGGGTCGTGTTGAGGGGTTATGATGAGCTGCACTTAATGACGTTTTCGAGATCTACTGATAGCTATTTTATTTATATTACTTCTTTGCATTTTTTCTCTCTCCTGATGCTTGCGTATCTTTCTCGCCTGATTCTTGTGTACCATTGATTAACTTCTGTATCTTTTTGTTTATATCCAGCATGTCCGTGTTCACTTCGTTATGTACCGCCGCGAGCCTTTTAACCTCTTCGTAGCTGGACATCGACTGTAGTTCAAATATTTTCTCATTAAGTACTTTTATACCCGCAGCCAGTTGTCCGATTTTCTCATCACGCGGAACCAGGCACATTGAGTATCTTTCTCGCCTGATTCTTGTGTACCATTGATTAACTTCTGTATCTTTTTGTTTATATCCAGCATGTCCGTGTTCACTTCGTTATGTACCGCCGCGAGCCTTTTAACCTCTTCGTAGCTGGACATCGACTGTAGTTCAAATATTTTCTCATTAAGTACTTTTATACCCGCAGCCAGTTGTCCGATTTTCTCATCACGCGGAACCAGGCACATTGAGATTTTCCTGTTAGCGAGCAATAATTTCTTCTCTTTTGAGTCGTTCACTTCCCTCCATTTTTCAGGCTTGAATGAATGCAGGCTCGGGACATTCGACTTGATGCTTTCCCACAGTTTATGTACCGTATCATCCAGTTCTTTGAATACTTCAACAGCATCTTCGTATTTGATTCGGAACGCAACCTGCCTTTTCAGTTTATTTAATTCCCTGTCCAGACCGGTAAGGTTGATGACAAGCTCAATCCCCATGCGGCCTCCAACAGGCATAATAAATATGCTGTCCGGTTCGTGTGCATCGCTCAGTTTTCTTTCGAACCGTTTCTGCTGTTTTAACAGCCTTTCCTGTTCTTCGTTTTTTTGTGTCTCTATTGCCTTTTGCTCCATGTTTTACCTCCTTGATCTGTATTGTTCTATTACTTCCGTGCTGATTCCTTTTATCTCTATCTTCACGTTGTTGCACAGCTTGGATGCCAACGCTATGTTCAACCCCCTCTTCCCGATGAACAGGCCGAGGTATCTGTTGTCTATGACAAGATGTATTTCTTTACCGTTGTCGAAGCTCGTTATTACTTCGATTGATTCCAGATGCCCTGGCGGGCATAATGCATTGACCACAAACTCTTTGATGTTACTTGAATATTTTACGAACGACAACTTCTCGCTGAAGTAATCCTCAAACCTTATGTCCTCAATATATTGCTTGAGCATATCGTATAATTCGTAGCTGTTACCGATATGGCTATTCGGCGTATCAACAGCTACCTTGATGTACTTCTCGATTATGATAGACGATCTTTTGATCAATACTCCCTGATTTATACAAAGATCAGCCAGCAGATACTCAAGCACCCTCCGTACATATTGCGGAGACCTCTGGGTGAGTGTTACCCTCGCACCGTTGATGTCGTATATCGAAGCCATTCCCGTTTCTCCAATCTTGAATTCTTTACGGGCATACTTTTTAGGGAGAAGAGCCAATACTTCAGAGTTCAACAGTTTTGTAAGATATGAGTCATAGTCCGGCATCGCCTTCAGAACTATAAAAGCAGCAAGGTAGCCTATTTTATATTCAGTGGTCATCAATCAATGCGATATCCTTCTCATGGACAGATATTTCTCGACACCGCTTACGACATCATCAACGGACTGGACTGCAATTGCATCCCCATTGTTTTTCATTGCCTCCCCGATAAAAATATTTTGACGCTGCGTAAGTTGCCCTTTCTCAGCTTTTACTTTTACAGCGAGGAACTTTCCGCCCGGGAGTATTCCGATTATATCTGATGTTCCCGGAACTCCGAACCTTACAATCCTTGACCCCGTAGAAGCCGCACAATTGTTCTGCCTCCATGCAGCAAATCCCATCGTGGCAAGGTAATGCAGGACGGCTTTCTGTATGTCTTGCTCTCTTCGTTTCTGTTCTTTTAACTGCATCCCTTTTGTTTAACCTCCTTGACTTATGATTTGTGTGTTTTTGTTAATCTCCGTTCCGGAATCTCGATTCCCTGTCATTGACAGATGCAACTTGCACATTTTGTTTTGATGATGTATTGGTTGCAACCCTGACACGAATGCATGATGTTACCTGCATGAGGGCAGTAATCCGGTTTGATGTTAAACCCTGGGAGTATCTCTGATGGAATCTTGCTTGTCATTGGTCTACCCCGCCGATGTATTTGTCAATGTATTAACGCAACGGGAATAGTGAAAAATTTAAAACACTGGTAGCCGGTCTATTTGGGTAAAAACCCCTCCCCTGCAAAAGTGAAAAACGTGACCCCCTAACCCCCTTCTATATGGTATATAATACATGTGGTTTGTAACCAACCGATATAATTACTTAAAAGATTATTTTTCTACGCCACAGGTGCGTTTCAGTATGTTTTAGATTCTTCAATAATATTGTTAAGTTAAGTGCACTTTTCTACGCCATAGGTGCGCACCCCGGTTGGTGCAACCGCCAGAAACATTGTTGTTGTCCAATTATATATAAATA
>CAYMTB010000382.1:0-2794 GCA_964393225.1 uncultured Syntrophorhabdaceae bacterium | reverse complement strand
CTACATGGCGAATGGCATAAACTATTCTCATAATTTAAATTCCAACCAAATATTTAATGATAAGTAATTAAGTGAATAAGTAACTAAGTGATTACTCAATTACTCAATCACACATTTACTTAATTACTCTTAAAAGTATATCCACGATTCTCTCCGCCGCTTTTCCATCCCCGTACGGATTTGCCGATTGAGACATCTTTTCGTAAAGTGTCCGGTTGTCGAGCAATTCCATAGTATTCCGGATAATGTTCTCTTTTTCAGTTCCAACGAGTCTCACGACGCCGGCCTCAATGCCTTCAGGTCTTTCAGTCGTGTTCCTCATGACAAGAACAGGTTTCCCGAGTGATGGCGCTTCCTCCTGAATGCCCCCCGAATCAGTAAGAATGAGATAGGATTCATTCATGAGAAATATGAATGGTTCATATTCAAGGGGTTCTATCAGGAACACATTATCGATACCTTTCAGTAGTGCCTTTACCGGCCGCTGGACATTCGGATTCAAATGAACAGGGTACACAATCGTGACATCTTTTCTTTCCTGGGCGATTGTCTTGAGGGCCTTGCAGATATTTTCAAATCCTTCTCCGAAGCTTTCCCTCCGGTGACCTGTTACCAGAATCAATTTCGAATTTCGAATTTCGAATTTCGAATTAAAATACTTTGACCCCTTGACCCCTTGACCCCTATCTGACCTCTGACCTCTGACCATCTGCAACAGCGCATCTATCACCGTATTTCCCGTTACCCATATTCTTTCCGGCGGCACGTTTTCTTTCAAAAGGTTGGATTTGCTCCATTCAGTGGGTGCAAAGTGGTAGTCGGTGAGGGTGCTGAGGAGATGCCTGTTCTTTTCCTCAGGAAACGGATTGTACTTGTCGTATGTTCTCAGGCCTGCCTCCACATGGCCAACCGGGATTTTCAGATAGAATGCCCCGAGACCTGCAATAAAGGCTGTGGTTGTATCGCCCTGAACCATGACAAGATCGGGCTTTGCCTCTTCGAAAACACCTTTGAGCCCGTTCAGGACTTTCGTGGTAATATCGAAGAGATTCTGGTTATTTTGCATGATATTTAAATCATAATCAGGGGTGATGTTGAAAATAGAAAGTACCTGATCAAGCATCTCTCTGTGCTGGGCTGTTACACACACTATAGTAGTGAAATGCCCGTCGTATTCTTTCAGTTTATTGATAACCGGCGCCATTTTAATCGCTTCCGGACGTGTACCGAAAACAAGAAGTATCCTTTTCATGTTATATCCCGCTGATTTTTATTCCTTCAACATAAAGGGAAGGGGAACCGCATGTTCCATAAAATCTGACATCATTCCCTGCCTCTTTCACATTGTTCAACAATTCAAATATATTACCTGAAAAAATAACACCGTTAAATGGCAATTTTTCACCATTCCTGCACAGGTAGCCTACTGCACCCAACGAGAAATCCCCTGTTATAGGGTTAGCGGTATGTGTTCCCATAAGTTCCTCGATGATAACACCGTTTGTCATAAGCCTGCTTATATCCCGCTGCCCCTTTTCGATAAAGAAACACCGCGGGTCGCATTTCGGAGGCTCTTTTATGCCCTGCCTTACACTGTTTCCGGTGGACGGTAAACCGAATTTACGTCCATAATAGCTGTCATAAAGAAAGGAGGTAAAACAGCCATTCTTCACAATATACCGTTCCCCGGAAGGTGTACCTTCTCCGTCAAAGGGAAAGCTGTCCATGCCTTTCAGCCCTGAATCCATGATATTGAGAACCTCAGAGAAACATTTCGTATTTTCTTTACCTTTGAGTTTCGTTTTGTCTTTATACAGGCTCTCACCGAGAAAAGACTGAGAGAGTATTTCCAGCATATCACAGGAGGCCTGCGGGGTTAAAATCCCCTCATAGATGCCTGTATCGATCTGTGTGCTCGAGAGAAATGAAACCGTTTTTTGTGCTACCTCTGTTCCGAACGTTTTTGGGTTAATATTGGTGAAGGCATTGTCCCACAGCCAGTCATACCACGATACTTCGTCATCGCCTTTTGCAACAGCCATCGCAAAGAGGGTAAAAAGCGTTTTTTTCGATGCGGCTCTTAAACCGTTGGAGTTTATCATCATCACATGAATGTCACTTTCCTGGAGCTCACAATTTCTTGTAACCACAATCCTCTTATCAAAATCGAGAATAGTTTTCTCCATGTCTATGAGCAGTTCAGTCTTGTATCCATCGTCACAGGCAAGCCCCGTATTATCATAAATATCGAGTTTGCAGTAGTCTTCATGCTTTTCCGGGAATCCCGCATCGGCATCTTTTTCCATAAAAGGCAAAAGTGCTTTACTGTTCTCAAGCAGTATATCAGCGGCTTTATAGCTGTTTTCATAGGTGTACGTGAAGACCATCCTGCCATCTTTAATGCCGCGCAGGGCAATGCCGTCTTCCTCCTTCAATTCCACACCGTATAACTCCTTTTCCCTGCATTCGTACTTCTTCGTCTTTTCATTTAAAAAGAACAACTCCCAACTGTCGAAGGAACTGTCGATCTTTTCGGCTATTTTGCTGTGATCCATATTTTTACTCCACATTACTTCTGTTTTTAGCGGATAGCATAGAGCGGATAGCATAGAGGGAAAATATTGCATTTAACACTATCCGCTACACGCTATATGCTACACGCTGATTTTCATAACCATTGCTATTTCATCACACTCAGGGAACTTGGGACATTTAATACAATCCGACCATATTTTCTTCGGAAGGTCCTTTTTGTCAACGATACTGAAGCCGCACTTTTTTAAAAATCCATCTT
>CAYMTB010000381.1:0-2816 GCA_964393225.1 uncultured Syntrophorhabdaceae bacterium | reverse complement strand
CCGATCATTGGTTTATCTGGACGTGCCAGATTCACGGACTTTCTCCAGGGACGATCTTTTGAAAGCCTCTTGATGCTGTCCAACTGGATCCATGCATCGGCGCGCATTTTACGGAGATCCGCGCATAGCCAGATCAGCACCGCTGAATCTATCAGGCAGCTTCTGGCATAAGTTATCAAGTGGGTATGGCGGCTTCTCTTCCTGAGCATATCATGCAGCACGAGAGATCTATCAGGGGATACGACACCGGGTCCTACCAGCTCCAAATGGAGTGTTGTGGGTTCCATTGAAAGCGCCTCCTCCAAGGGAAGTAGAAGTGAGATTGTATCCTCTTCGCGCAGATTCAGTTTGATGGTGATTTCAGGCATGGGAGAAAAATCTACAAAATGTGGGGACAGGATCTGTCCTTGAGTTCAAAAAGATCAGATTCACTTCGACACTTCCTGTCCGTTCGGAGGTTTTTGCTTCAAAAATGAATTCTGCCCATTTGACAATCGTAAGCCTTATGCAATCTTTGATCCCGATGAACTTATTGATGACACGCCGAAGGCGCATACCCGACACAACCGTCGGGACTCTGCGCTTTAGATGTCCTCAAACTCATCTCCATGCCCTCGGCATGATCTAAAACACGCGACCCTTCGTCGCCCTCAAATCAACTCGCCGGCGACTTGCCGCAGCGAGATCTCCTCATCACGTACAAAACGGAATAAGGAATGGCGTCGGATTTATTCCATCCGACGAGCTATGCGTCGCCTCAATGGGATGTGGCCACTTGGATCGTATGTCCCCCTGCACCAGAGGATCTTTATGGGGCACTGGAAATTCGTAAAAGTCACCGAAGCGGCATTTCGATCAGCTATAGGCCATGAGGTTGCGCTTTTGGTTGCTCACTGCACGGAGCGTCGTCTCGGAAAGAAGAAACACCCAAAGAGTTTCTTTAACTCCATGGAAATCCTGAATGGGGATCATCTGAAGCCGGTGTGCGAGTGGTTGACTCCCCTTCTTGATAACGACTTTGGGGGATCTGGACTGCCCCTTTCTTACCGTTCCAAATGGTTTAAGGTTAAGGTCCGTTCACGTAGGAAGGGATCACGAGTGGTAGATTACCCAGTGTATGTACCTAAAATCCCCCGATGGATGATCGAGTTCGGATACGAGCCTCATTACCACACGGAAGAATGGATTCCAAATGGTGATGCAGAGACCGAGCAAGACCATCTTATTAAGTACCTGGACGCGCACTTCGCGTGGGATCTGCTCGGCGGACGTTTCTTTGCCTGCAAGGAGCGTGATCTTTCCTTCGAGAAAGCAGCGATCCAGAAGCGTCTGCATTTGCAGGAAATGCGTGAAACAACCCTTGAGCTTTTTTCTTCGGGCTATCGGAAATTTTACTGAGCGACATTTCCTGTCTTGGAAAAATCCCATTCTTAACCCATGAAAACAAAAAAACCACTGACCACGCTGGGCATTCACCGCTCCTACAAAAACCCCAGCAAAAAAAGCATCCGCAAGGTGATGATGAATCTTGACCTTGCGGAAACGGATGCCTTCGGGACCGACAACTGCACCCCTCCTCTTCCAGTGATTGCTTTTTATGGAGCCGATCCCCTTCATCGATTTATTCTGCCTCGCGGACGTTTCGATATCACCCGCCTGACGAAACAATGTGCCTCTCGGATTGTTCGCTCGGATACGCGCCCCGGAGGAAATTCAGATTCCGAGGATCAGGATGGCTGGAGGAGTGTCCTCTTCCATTTTAAAATCTACGGCGCATGGCTTCATTATCAGAATGGAAAAATCAGCACCTATGCAGCCACCCGTCGTAAAGCGATGCGCCTTGCACTCAAGATGGAGCGTTATCTTCTCAAGGAGAAGGTAACAGGCGGTAATTTTGAATTGATCTCTGTGGAAGGTGGATCGATTGACACCGAAACAGTCTCTCTCGGAGTCGAAACCATGCTGGATGACCGTGTGCTCTCCCTCCATTATTGTGAAGAGTTTCCCGTCTGGTGTAAGGATTATCAGGAGCGCCTTTCGACTAAAAAGAGCGGCCTGAGCATCCTGGATGGCCCCCCAGGAACAGGGAAAAGTTCCTTCCTGCGTCACCTGATGGGGAAGTTGAAAAGCAGTCATCGCTTTTACTTCATTCCGCCGGGGGTAATTGATGTTGTGAGCAATTCCTCATTTGTCAGCTTCTGGAGTCGGCAGCAGTCGAGTAACAAAGGGCGCCAATTTGTCCTGATACTGGAGGATGCTGAGGCCGCATTGATGAAGCGCGCCGGGGACAATCATTCCCTTGTCAGCTCTCTTCTGAATGTTACGGATGGTCTCCTTGGGGATTTCTTGAAGCTTCAGGTGATCTGCACGATCAACTGCAAATATCAGGACATCGATCCCGCCCTTCGTCGGCCTGGACGTCTCATCGCCCATCGCCACTTCGCGCGACTCAGCTACAGCAAAGCTTGTATCCTTGCAGATAAAATCGGTCGTCCACTTCCAAGTAAGGAGGACTTCTTCAAAGAAGATTTCTCCCTCGCTGAGATTTATAACTCCGATGCTGTGCCAGAACCGGAATCCAAGCTTATCGGATTCGCCGCATAATGAACTTACTGCACCGCTCGACACATCCTGTCTCCGGGGGCTGCTAAATGAAGATGATGAAAACGTCTCTCCAATTAATCGCCCTACTAATTTGTACGGTCATCCCGCGCCCGGCTCTCCATGCCACGACTTGGGTTGGAGGTCATGGAGGTGGCTATTACCACGCCGGAAGTTCCCAATACTACCGCCCTGCTACTGCTCAATATTATCAT
>CAYMTB010000380.1:0-2833 GCA_964393225.1 uncultured Syntrophorhabdaceae bacterium | reverse complement strand
CTGCCAAGCCTATGAAAATCGTGGAATACATGGTTGGCGACATATCCAATCGCTCTATAACAGAGCTGAAGCATGATTTTACGCATCGCATGAAATAGGGATTTTTCGGCAAGGGGTAAAAAACTTTTTCTCAAAATAGCCCTGGACAATTTTAAAATGAAATGGTAAGATAGTTTTGCAAAGGTAGGTGTTGTCACCTTGGGCAAAACTGTCATTAGTTTTACGGGCAGAGATTTTAGCGAGGAAGACATCGAACTTATCCGCTGGACACGAAAGAAGTATCCACAACTGTCGAGAAGAGAATTGGCAGCTACGTACTGTGAATTCTTAGAATGGACCACACCGGCGGGCAAAGTCAAACTGCCGCAATGCATGGCCCTTTTCAAAACATTGGAAGACGTCGGGCTGGTCGAACTTCCTGCGACTTCTTTTCATTCCAAGCGAAATGAAAAGAAGTCCGAAACGATGGAGTTTGCGATCGACACGACACCGATCTGCGGTGAAGTAACAGACCTTGCGCCGATACATTTGGAAATAGCGAGGATCGGCGCTGAATTACAACGTTGGCGTCGATATGTCGACACGTACCACCTGCTTGGCGACAAAACGGTATTTGGTTCCCGTTTGTCCTACTTTATCAAATCAAGAGAGAGCATTCTGGGCTGTCTTCAGTTTTCAGCATCATCCTGGGCCTTGAGTTCACGGGACGAATGGATCGGCTGGACGGTTCAGGATCGAAAACAACGGTTGCACCTGATTGTGAACAACAGCCGGTTTTTGATTCTTCCCTGGATTCGCGTTAAAAATTTGGCGAGTAAAGTGTTGTCCCTGGCGATAAGGCAAATTCAAGCCGATTGGTTGCGCGAATATTGTTACGCACCCGTACTGTTAGAAACCTTTGTCGATACCTCCCAATTTGCGGGAACTTGTTATAAAGCCTCGAACTGGACCTTTCTGGGCGAGACGCAAGGCCGGGGCAGGATGGATCGCAAAAACGAATACGGACTGTCTCGCAAAGCAATTTACATGTATCCCCTGCAAAAAGACTTTAAAGACTGTCTTAAAGGATTTAAACCCTGTAAAACGGTGAACCCGGATGAATAAACAGTCATACTGGACAGAAAAAAGGAACATAGCCAATCGAAAAAGCGCATATGAGACAGTGGAAGAGGAAAAATCCGACAGACAAACCAGTGTCGAAGCCGCGCTAAAGGTGTATCGAAAACTACTGCCGCACCTCCTTGCAGGATTGAGTAAAATCGATGACCCAAGGCAACCCGGGAAGATAAAACACGGCATGCGAGTTCTCATGCTATATGGAATCCTGATGTTTGTCCATCAGCAGTCTTCTTTGCGAAATGCGAACAAAGAAATGAGCACGGCCATATTTTTCGAAAACATGAAGGCGATGTTTCCAGAACTTGAAACGATGCCCCATGCCGATACGTTAAGCAGGCTTTTGGAGAGAATCCCTGCGGATGAAATAGAGAAAAGCATGTTGGAACTTTTTGAGCATCTTGTGAAGAAGAAGAAATTCAGGAATTATTTAATCAGCAAGCACTACGTCATCGCCATTGATGGAACCCAGAAATTTACGAAGTCGGAACAATGGACGGAAGAACCCCTGGTAAAGCATGTCGGCAAAGAGAAACACGCACAATATTATGTTTATGTGTTGGAAGCCGTGGTCGTTTTTGAACAGGGGATCACGTTGCCTCTTATGAGCGAGTTCTTAAATAATGAGGAATACCGGGATGTCAGTTCTGATAAACAAGATTGTGAGCGCAAAGCGTTTTATCGTTTGGCCGCAAGAATCAAGAAACGCTTTCCAAAACTCAAGATTTCCGTTGCAATGGATGGATTGTATGCCTGCGGACCGGTCATAAGAACCTGTCGTGATAATGGCTGGGATTATATGCTTGTCTTCAAGGAAGGCTCGATGAAGGATGCTTGGCAGGAAGCGATGGGTCTGATCCGGCTTACGCCTAAAAACAGCAAGAAATGTCACTGTGGAGGCCGGAGCCAAGTTTATCAGTGGATCAATAAAGTTGAATATACCTACAGTAACGGCAGAAAGAAAGAACAACTCCATGTAGTGGTTTGCGAAGAGACCTGGGAAGAAACAAGCCGGATCACAGGGGAAACGAACAAAAAATCCACAAGATATGTCTGGATCTCCGGCAAAGAGATTACGAAAACAAATGTGGAAACCCGCTGCCTTAAGATGGGGCGTTATCGATGGAAAATCGAAAACAACTTTCTATCGCTGAAACATCAAGGTTATCAATACGAACATTGTTTCTCCTACAATTGGAATGCCATGGTGAGCTTCCACCACCTGATGCAAATTGGTCGGTTTGTTAACGTTTTGCTGGCACATAGTGAACTGCTGGAAAAAAAAGTCGCCGTACTCGGGATCAACGGATTGATGGCGTATCTATTTAAAGCCTGCACGGCGGATGTTCTGGACCTGAAAAAAATAGCAGACATTGTCAACGACAATAGTTACCAATGGAGATTAGCAGGGTAGAGCCGCGAAAAGTTGTGGGCAATTTCAAAAAAAAGGTAAAGACCCGCAAAGGGTCTACTTGTCGCGGTAAGGGTAGAGTGTTCAGACAGATGAACTTTCAAAGTATGACAGGGTTGCAGGTGTGAACTTGAATTTGGGGTAGTTCGGTGTCCGCAAATTTTCACCAACTTACATAATACTGAAATTTTGTATGGCAATAAATACTTCATGCTTCAGCTCTGCTTATTGTCAGAGCAAGCTGACATCACTACTGAAGCCCTTCTCTGCTGTCAGCGACTTCGTTGGTTGCACCTTGACCCAGTC
>CAYMTB010000379.1:0-2840 GCA_964393225.1 uncultured Syntrophorhabdaceae bacterium | reverse complement strand
TTTCAGTCCGGACGGACTAAGCATATCCAGCTTAACAGCAGCATACTCAGGGTATTGTAAATATATATGTTTTTTTTCATTGAACGCCTCAATTAACCGGTCATCGGCGGTAATAAAAAAATCTATCCCATGCCTGATGCAATTAAGGATATGCCGGGTATCTCTGTCCGCCTGTTTGAACTGATATTTATTTATGACCGTGGCAAGGACAAAATCTATATGTGATTTTTCCAAAGGCAATTTCCCGGAACTTTTTTTGCTCAGACCCACGATCCTGTTCCAGAGACCGAAAAGATTCCTGTTTTTCTCTCCTTCGTCACCTTCGAAGACAGGTTTTCTGCTGTAACTGTTTAATGCTGACAGGAACATTTCCCAATTAAGCTGGTAATCGGTACGTTTCAAATCCTTCCAGGAAGTGTCTGTATACCAGAGATGAAGGGCATTTGAGCAGTCGTTTAAGATGCTGACATCTTCTTCTGAAATTGAAAATGCTGGTTCGTATTTTCTGAAATCAAGGATCTCGTCCGTGATGAGCGAGGCAAGTTTTTTTTCTGTGTCATCTTTAAGCTTATCTGCCGTATTCGGAAGGAAATCAATCTGCTCGTAAAAAACGAAAATACGTTTCCATTTCCTTATGTCATCTTTTTCAATCCTGTCCCACCTTTCAAATTCATCTATAGCCTCCATAGCCCTCATCGTATCTGTTATACAGCATCCGCGGCTATTCAGCCAGAGTATGATATCCATCTCCAGATCCATGCCGGAAGTTACAAACCTTATATCGTTATCTATAAATTTTCTCCAGATGGCACGCATGGATTGCCAATGAGGAAATTGTTTACTTTTTTCGGGGGGAGAAGATGCTAATGTGTCGAGTATGCTAAAATCAACGTAGGCTGTTATGCTCATAGAAAATACCCGCAGATACTGTTTATTTTGTTCCCAACAAATGCCCCAGGAGAAAATTAATGATGGACAGCACAATGCTAAAAAACATAGCAACCCAGAAGCCTTTAACTTCAAATCCCTTGATTATTGACGAAGCAAGCAATATTAAAAGCGCGTTTATTACAAAGGTAAATAACCCCAGCGTTAAAATGTTAATAGGCAGGGTAATCAGTATAAGGAAAGGTTTTACGAGAACGTTGATAATCCCGATAAAAAGCGCCACCCACAGGGCGGCAAAGAAACCCTTAATAACAACGCCGGGAATGACGTACGCGGCGAGCATAATTGATACAGCCATGATAAGCCACTTAAGAAATAATATCATCTTTTGTACACATTATGTCATAAAATAAAAAATATTCAAATAAAATGTGAAAAAATAAAGTGAGTACAACACACATTAAATACCTGTAACGGAGTTTGTATTGACAAGCCGCGGTGCTTTTAATAAACTCATCTGTTATGAGGTTTTAATAGGTATTGATACTGTTTATTTAAGGAAAGGAGGTTCCAATGAGTATCTTTTTACAGGCAAGTGATGTTTTCCAGTTTGCTATTCGTGTTGAAGAGGACGGCGAGCTATTCTATCACAGGGCGGCAATGATGGCGGAAGACAAGGAAATACAAAAACTCTTTGACCGTCTTGCGGATGAAGAGGTGAGACACAAAAGGATTTTCTCGGACATGCTGGCAAAAATAGAGGAATACAGGCCAACCGAAGGTTACAGCGGTGAATATATGGCCTATCTTCGGGATTATATTGATAACAAGGTGGTTTTTTCAAAAGAATCAAAGGAAAAGGGCTTTAAGGGTGTCCATGACGTGCAATCGGCCATAGATTTTGCTATCCAGAGAGAGCTTGATTCCGTCCTTTATTATCAGGAGGCTAAGCAGTTCGTTGCGCCAAAGCATCACGGTCAGATCGATAAAATCATTGAAGAAGAAAGAAAACACTTTGCCGTGCTTTCTGAGGTAAAAAAGAAATACCAAAAATAACAAGGGGGTATATCATGTCTGCAAAGCTTATGGAGTATTTCAACAAACAGCCGAGGCTTGGATGTCTCAGTACCGCAAACAAGGAAGGCAAGGTAAATGTGGCCTACTTCGGCTCGCCCCGGATGATCGACGAAAAGACCATCACGATGGGTATAGGCAAAAACAGAACCTTTGCATATCTTCAGGAGAACCCATATGCGGTCTTCATGATCATGGAGCCGGGCAAGGCCCTGAGCGAATGGAAAGGCGTGAGGGTTTATGTGAAGATGGTTGACTGCCAGACATCCGGGTCAAAGTTGGACGATATGAAGGCCCAGATCGCAAAGGTTGCAGGCGAAGCCGGCGCCAAAATGGTTTATGCCGCTGTGAGTTTTGAAATTAATGAAATCAAGCCGCTCGCTGATTTCGGGCAGGGCTGGGAAAAGGCCATAGCATAGCCACCCGCGCTGAGCGTGTGACTATGAGCCGTTAGCTATTAGCTTATAGCCGTTAGCAAGGGCATGAGTCTGGACACTTGATTAAATAAGGGTTCAAGAGGTTAAGCGAAATTTACTCGGACCCTTGGACCCTCGAATCCTTGAACCCATTATCAGCCATGAACTATTATCCCGGATTTTCCATTAGGATGAGCATATGTGTCGGGATATTCCCCGCAAACACGCTCATTACGCTCCGGCGGCTTCAATCGCTCGCGTTCGGCTTCGGAACTTTTGCATACGCAAAAGACCAAGCTTCCTCGCCTCACGACGGTTTGCTCAGGAAAACCCGACATCATGCTCTAATGACTTATCTGGGATAATCTAAAACCATGCTTCTCATTCACCCTCCTGTTGTCAAACCTTCCGAGCCGCCGCCCGGCATCGCTAAACTTTCCGGGGCGCTCATTGCCCATGGCA
>CAYMTB010000378.1:0-2849 GCA_964393225.1 uncultured Syntrophorhabdaceae bacterium | reverse complement strand
TTATGTAATTAAGCATCCAAGCCATATTCAACGGCTTTCACACACTATTTACAGAGTTCTTGAAAAATGTGAGCTTAACGAAAAGCAAAAGGAAAGCGAGGAACGTTACAGGACTGCAATTGAGGCTTCCAATGATGGTTTTGCCCTTGTAAAAGGAGAACAGCACGTCTATACCAATAGAAAGTTCCTGGAAATATTTGGTTATGAAAGAGAGGAAGACATAAAGGGAAAACCTGCATATTTCATGGTTCATCCTGATGACCGGGAAATGGTCCTGGAACACAACCGTAAAAGGCAGAAAGGCGAAACGGTTCCCTCACGATATGAATACAAGGGGATCAAAAAGGACGGCTCCGTCATTTTCATTGAGGTTTCTGCAACCAATACCACCTACCGGGGGGAACAGGCCGTCCTCGCTTACCTGAGGGATATTACCCAGCGCAAGCTTGCTGAAGAAGAGCTGAAGCAGACCCTTGAGAAACTGAGGAAGAGTTTAATGGGTACTATCCAGGCATTGTCTTCAACGGTAGAGACACGCGACCCATATACCGCAGGCCACCAGAGAAAGGTATCGAATCTTGCCCGAGCCATTGCACAGGAGATGGGACTCTCAATCGATGCGGTTGACACTATCCATATGGCAGGCAGCATCCATGATATAGGCAAGATATCCGTACCCGCAGAAATCTTAAGTAAACCCGGCATCCTCTCAAATATAGAGATTAGCCTTATCAGGGTTCATTCTCAATCAGGTTATGACATACTGAAGGATGTGGGATTGCCTTATCCCATAGCAGAGATAGCGCTTCAGCACCATGAACGATTGGATGGTTCGGGCTATCCCCAATGTTTGAAGGGTGACCAGATCCTCCTCGAAGCAAGGATTATCTCTATAGCCGATGTAGTTGAAGCCATTGCATCACACCGCCCTTACAGACCAGCAAGAGGCATTGATGCCGCTCTTGAAGAAATTGAAATGAACAAAGGCATCCTCTATGATACAGTGGCAGCGGAGGTGTGTTTGAAGTTGTTTCGTGAGAAAGGGTTTAGTTTTGAGTGTTGAGTTTTGAGTGAAGGGTGGAAGGGGCGTAGAGCATTGAGCGTAGAGCGTAGAGACCCGAAGTTACGAGGATGGGAAGATGGAAATCCGTAATCCGCAATCCGAAATATGAAAAAGATCATAAGCTACCTACCCTTTATCGTCTTACTTCTACTGCCTTTATTGTTTTATCCTGTTGTTGATACATCAGGCTGGAGAAGCAGCAGCGATGTACATGCTTTCTTTGAGTTTGCGTCATCTCTGCTCGCCGTAACGGCAGGAATAATGGTTCTGCTTCATTTTTTTACAACAGGCCGCTGGTTCTTTTTAATTATTTCAATCGGATTAGGTATAGTAGGTACCGAACAGTTTGTTCATGCTATATTCTCTTTTAATAGAATCTGGTCTGAAATACACCCGACATTTAAATTGGCTGTTTCCACAACCTGGTTAACCGGACATTTTATCCTGCTGGCATCGTTTTTCCTCGCCCTCATATTTGGAAATAAAGAAATCTTTCCGGCCAAAAGGGGACTGAGTGCTGTTGTCTATAATATTATCGGTCTCATTTTTGCGGCCTCCGCTACGTTACTAATTTTTAATTCTCCATTTCTTCCACAGTTTGTTCAACTTGGTTCGATTACAAAAAAACTTATAGAACTTTCTCTTGCGCTTTTATACTTTGTAGCTTTTTTATCTTACTCCAATATCTACTTTAAACAACAATCCCACAGTCCGCTTCTCTGGGGTATCATCGCTTTCATTATCTTTCGGGTTTTGGCTCATATTTTTGTCTTTGATGCTAAGGACTTCTATGATGCACATTGGGATGCAGCTCATCTGATAGTATTTCTAAGCTATTTTTTTCCGATCATTGGTATTTGGGGTGAAACTATTAAACTACATCGGGCTGCTCAATCGCAAGTCATTGAACTTAAGAAAGAAATGGTCGAGCGCAAGCGGGCGGAGGATGCGCTGCGTGAGAGCCGGCAAAAATTAATTACGGCACAGAGAATTGCAAAAATCGGCGATTTCACCTGGAATCTTGAAACCGGTGATGTTGTCTGGTCTGATGCAATGCATGATATTATAGGATATGATAAAACAGAGAAAATCGATTATGCCAAAGTTAACAGCGAAATACATCATCCCGATGATTTGGTTCGCATAACTCAATGGTTCAATGACTGCATCTCCTCAGGTAAAAAAGAACTTTCTCAAAATGAATATCGGCTCATTCGCAAGGATGGAATAATTATTTATGTCCGCGCATCAGTTTTAGTAGAACACAGTGAAGATAAACCGATCACTGTTTTTGGTACGATCCAGGATATTACCGAACAGAAGCAGGCGGAAGACGTAATAAAACAAAATGAAGTTCGTTACAGATATATTTCAGAAACAATATCAGACTTTGCATATTCTTGTATAAAAATCCCGGGAGGCGAATACGCTATAGACTGGATGATAGGGGCAACAGAACATATAAGCGGATACACCATTGATGAGATAAAGGCATGGGGTTGCTGGAAAAACATGGTTGATCCCGTACATTTTCCTATATTCGAGGACAATATGCTTAACATTTCCCCTGGCACCTCTAGTGAGTGTGAGCTTAAAATTATCAGAAAAGACGGAGTAACACGCTGGCTGAGATGCCTTACCCGCTGTCTTTTATCAGACGAAGATAATACAATCCATTGTCTTTATGGCGGCTGCAAGGATATAACAGAACATAAGCAAATAGAAAGCAAACTTCAGGATAGTGAACGAAAATTCCGTACACTCTTTGAAAATTCGAGGGATGCAA
>CAYMTB010000377.1:0-2859 GCA_964393225.1 uncultured Syntrophorhabdaceae bacterium | reverse complement strand
ACCAAATATTTGGTTATAATATTACTATGGTGTTAAAAAGGATTATTATATCTCTGCTCTTTTTTATCCAGCTATCAGCTATCAGCTATCAGCTATCAGCGAATGACTCATCAATTTCAAGCTCTCAGCTCTCAGCTCCCAGCTCCCAGCAGCTTCCCGGCAATAACTACATTGATGGGGAAGTAATCATAAAGTATAAAGAAACCGCTACCGATTCAGCAAAAAAGGTTCTTGCCGATAAACATTCCTTAAAAACCATCCGGACAATCAAACGGTTCGGACTCCAACACATGAAGCTCCCCCCGGGTGTAAATGTGGAGGCATTCGTTCAAAAACTTAAAAAAGAACGTCACATCGAATATGCTGAGCCAAACTATAAGAGAGCACCGCTTGCAGTGACACCTGACGATCCGAACTGGAGTCAGCAGTGGGGGATGGCGAAGATTTCCATGCCTGATGCCTGGGGGATCGGCAAAGGCTCCAAAAATGTTATCGTTGCGGTTATTGACACAGGTGTAGACTATACACACCCCGACCTTGCCGGAAATATTTGGACGAATACAATGGAAATATCCGGCAACGGCACAGATGATGACGGTTACGGAAGGGTTGACGACATGCGCGGGTGGAATTTTTATTGTCCGGAAGATGATATTAATGGTAACTACAGCTGCGCAGGCAATAACGATCCGATGGACACCTACGGCCATGGCACCAATGTGGCAGGAGTCATCGGGGCAATGGGCGGTAATGGGACGGGCGTCACCGGTGTGAATTGGAACGTAGCAATTATGCCTTTAAAATTTATGGACAGTAGCGGAGGGGTAGCAGCCGAAGTGAAGGCCATAGACTATGCAATTACGATGGGTGCAAAGGTTATAAATGCAAGTTACGGCGACGACAGCTTCTCCAGGGCAGAATACGACGCCATCAAACATGCCGCAGACCACGGGATCCTCTTTGTTGCCGCAGCAGGCAACAGTTCGATTAATAATGATAATTCCGGTCGCAAAAATTACCCGGCATCATACTCCATCAAAAACACTATTGGAACTGCCGTTTTCGCGCCCCTATCCAATATTATTTCCGTTGCTGCATTGGATTCAAACGACGCCCTCGCAATTTTTTCAAATTCAAGTTCTTCAAATTATGGGGCAACCAGTGTCCATCTCGGGGCACCGGGTTCATCAATCTACAGCACCGCTATAAAAGGCGGATATAAGTCGTTATCGGGTACGTCCCTTGCTACACCCTTTGTCAGCGGCGCAGCAGCCTTGCTTTGGGCGCAAAGACCGGGCGCAACATACACCCAGATTAAAGAGGCTATTCTCCAATCGGTGGATGTCGTTCCTTCCCTGAACGGCAAGGTCTTATCGGGCGGCAGGCTCAACGCATTCAAGGCCCTTCAAAAAATCAACGAATTTATTGTCGAGATTCCGTTACAGGCAGGCTGGAACTTCATATCCACGCCCATTGAACCTTTAGACCCCTCAATAAATGCTGTCCTGAAAGATGTATCTCCTGACGTAAGGATTGTATGGGGCTACGACAATGCCTCAAAGGTTTGGTTAAGATATTCACTAAAAACCCAAAACTCAACATTCAACACTCTCGACGCAGTCGAGACAAAGAAAGGTTATTGGATATACATGAATAAATCCGCGACGCTTACCATATCGGGCCGGCCGGAAGCACTTTCTCCTCAATCCGTAAGTTTATACAACGACTGGAATCTTGTCGGATTCAGCGGGACAGACAACTCAGGCATTGATGATGAATTAGCCAAACTTGGAAATGACTGGGTTATAGTCTGGGCTTGGACAAATGGAGAATGGTATGCAAAACAAACTTCTTCACTCAACTACTTAACTATTCAACCACTTACCAATCTCTCCCAGGGCAAGGCATACTGGATAAAGATAAATTCCGGATCACGGGAAATACAGTGGGTACAATGATTCAGCCAAATAGGAAATGGAAAGCACAGAGGCGTTGAGTAAGTATAGTAAGTTGAGTGGGTTGAGTAAGGAGAAAAAACAGCAAGTAGTCACAGGCTGAACACTGAAAGCTGATCTGGAAAGCATTGAATAAGTATGACCTACGAACCCATATCACACGGCACATTGCTCCGCGACAAAACTCCTTTCACCTTTCGCCTTTTACCTTTTACCTTTTGCAGCAGCAATCGGGGCTTCACCCTTCTTGAAGTAATTCTTTCAATAGCGCTGTCTTCGCTGATAATCCTGACCGTTTATTTTACCTATTTCGGGGTAAACAAGTCTATAGACGCAGCGTCTGAAGGGCAGGACGTTCTTGAGGCAGGACGAATCCTCATGGAGTTGATCAAGCAGGATATTCGCGGGATTTCACCTCCTCCAAGAGCTCAGCTTATCAGCAAAATTGAGGACAAGGAAACAGAAGACCCCTCCCACAGAATAGATTTTATTACTACGTCGGTTATGGGCCGGAACGCCTTCGGTTTAAGCGAAGTGGGCTATTTCATTTACAACATCCCGGAAAAAAAAGAAAAAATATTTGTAAGGAGGGAATCAAAAGAAGTGAAGGACGACCCGACAGAAGGCGGAATAAACTTTGAGCTTTCAAGGATGATAACATCATTTAAATTGAGTTTCTACGACGGCGAAAATTGGGTTGATGAGTGGGATTCACGTTCGGCAAGCAAAATGCCCAAACAGGTAAGGATTATGCTAAAGATTAAGGACGATAAGGGATTCACGAAAGATTTTGTTGCCGATGAGGTCGTGCCGAGTGCGCTATAATCTTAAAATGTTCACGGTTCCGGGTACCCGCTTGCGGGTGTCACGGTTCACGGTTGACCTGCCTCGGGCAGAATTAAAC
>CAYMTB010000376.1:0-2866 GCA_964393225.1 uncultured Syntrophorhabdaceae bacterium | reverse complement strand
GCACAAAGCAAGAATAAAAAAGATAGTTACAAAAATATTTGTCATTATTATTCTTGTTTGTAAGCTGTTATTTCCCATGTCTTACCCTTCGTATTCAGTCTGTTGCCCGATAGCAAGGCATTAAACAGTCTCAAGCTATCTTTTTGCCGATCAACAATTCTAATATTAATGACGTTAATGAATGATATTTTGTTTTTTAAGGGCATGCTATTCACTCTTCTCATTGTCTTTATAAGCGGTTAACCGTCTCATAATATCCCATTCAACCTTTAGTCTTGGCGTTGCATACCGGGCGCGTGAGTTCTCAATAATTTGATCTGCATTCGGACCATTCCCATTAATTGACATAGGTCGTGTTTTAAATACAAAAGGCTTTTGCGGTGTATTATGAACAAGCATCCTTGATGCTACATGAAAATCAGGCAGTTCTTGCAAATCTTCTGATTTGAATACGGGCTTCATATATGCCTGCATAATTTCAGCATCCCTGACCCCTAACCTGAAAATCAGCATTGTTCCCACATTCCCCAGAACAGACTCAAGTATGCTGTGTTTTCCTGGATTAGTGGAAAGCTGAGAAAGGTTTTGGTTTGCCAGGATAAGGCAGATGCCGAATTTCCTTGCTTCTGATAATAAATAGGCAACGCTGTCTGTGGTAAAATTTTGAAATTCATCCACATAGAGGAAGTTAGTCTTTCTTTCTTCCTGGGGCAGTTTGACACGTGCCATAGCGGAGCTGAAGAGTTTGCCGATAATCAACATACCAAGGAGCTGCGTATCGAGCTCGCCAAGCAATCCCTTTGAAAGGTTTACCAATAGTATCTTTTGTTTATCGAGAATCTCCCTGAAGTCTACCGTGTTTTTTGGCTGGCCGATTATCGGGCGTAAAAGCGCATTCGTGGTAAATTGATTGAGCTTGCTCGTGATATAAGGTCCCATATTTTCCAGTGATGCTTCACCGCCGGCTTTTTCAGCCTGATGCTTCCAGAAATTTATCACCAGTTGATTTCTGCATTGCCCCAGTAGAAACCGGCGATAATCCCTATCCTCAAAAATTGTCGGGATATCCATTAATGTTGCGCCTTGATATTCATTATCCATAGCAAGAAGTAAAGCATTTCTCATATACTGTTCAAACAATGGCCCACCGGTCTGCCTGAGATCGTAAAGTTTGTCAAAAATTTTAATCATCTCATTGACAACAAAATTCATCTCCACTTGTTTATAAATTGAGTTACTGCATTCAAGAAAATTAATGCCGGCAGCATATTCAAAATCGCAGGGATCAACGAGGACTACATCTTTTTTTCTGTGCTCCGGAACCGAATAAAGTACCTGTTGATAGAGATCTCCGTGGGGATCAATTAACGTAACGCCTTCCCCGCCATGCATATCCTGTACAATCTTATTGTAAAGAAGTGTTGATTTACCCGTTCCGGTTGCGCCAATAATATAGCAATGCCTGCTTCTATCAGCTTTCGAGAATAATATTTTCATCGAATCATCTCTTTCCCCGACAGAACCGAGGAGAATACCATCGCTTGAACCATTAGAAAATGTTTGTGTATAAAGCCTGTTTATCCCGCATTCAGCGAGAGTAGAGGCTTTTGGAAACAGTGGAGGAAGAGTCGAAATACTGCTTATGCAGCCAGTCAGATCAATAAAATATTTTCCATCGAACGATCCACCTATCCCGTTATAAGGGTAGGGCGAGAGGTTATTATTTTTACTCTTATCAATATTTTTTTCCATTCCAACCGTTATCGCACATCCCTGGAAAACCTCGCCTCCGATCATGGTCAATAGAGTTGTAGGGATAGGCTTTGGTGACGTAACAGTACATTTCATTCGAAAACCCTTCGGATTTTTCACCCATAAATCAAAACTTTGGCAGAGTCTGTTCGTAAGAGTTTTGTCTTCATAAAGTTCAACACTTTTATGCTGTGGCCTCATGACTTTGACGTTATCTCTCTGTATTGCCTTATAGACACTTCTCATCTTTTCTGTATCATCATTTGACAGTAAGATTGGCAGTATTGAAAGCTTACAAGCTATTGGTTCTCTGTGTCCTCTTACAGCAAAAGCGATTGCATCAAAGTATTTTGTTTTCTTTTTAAATGGATAGGGAGTGAGCACAACTTCTATTTTTCCAGATGATGTGTTTTTCCTTTCAAGAAATCCGATCATTTTTTGTTCTTTATTGGAAACAGAGACAGAATATGGCGTTATTGTCCCGCACCATTCACATTTCTTATTCTCTTCGATTAAATTCTCTGCTACAGTGATTGGCTCGAAGGAATATTTTTTCTCAACCGATTTTATGACAACCCTCAAACTTTCGTAAAATTCTATAGCCTTTTTAATGGCATCATCTGGTGTTTCTCCTTTCGAAACCCCCAGAAACTTTATATTCAGAGATGTTCCGGCTGCTCCATTGTTTTCGCCTTTATATATAATGTGTAACTCATTATCCTTTGACATTCCGTCCAATAGCGTACCCAGATAACGCTCCCAGTCATCATCTTTTTGCTCATTCTTATTCCAGTTTTCACCTCTTTCTTTTTCTGTTCTGTTAACACCGGAAAGATCAATACCAAAAACAGCACTAACCCTTATCCCTTCTGCCTGCTCCCTCACATACATAAGGGGCATGTCAGCCCCCTCAGGCTTGATAAATTCCTCCCACAGACTCTCATCTTTCTCTATTCTGATTTGATCATAATTCATTGCATTTCTCCGCACTCTTTTTATTGACTACTTCTGTTTCTCCGGCAATCCCCCAGATAACTCCTGCTTTTTTTAAAACATCATCTTATATTTTTTCTAATCTTTTACCTCCTCATTTCTCATTCTTTTCCTGTTAGCC
>CAYMTB010000375.1:0-2868 GCA_964393225.1 uncultured Syntrophorhabdaceae bacterium | reverse complement strand
TATGTGCTAAAAATGGCCTGTTTTAGGGCTTAAAGTGCTGTTTTTGGGGGTAAAATCATTGTGAATGGAACAAAAAAGAGGGCCACCCTGTCTCTAATACTTTTTATCAAATGAATTGTGGGTCCCTATCCAAAACCAAACGTATACATCCCCATCCCGGAAATATGTAGCTCTATAACCCATGCCAACAGTTACCTCGTATACTTTGAACCTGTTGTTCCTGGTTGAACCAACAGGTTTTGTTCTCAGTGAGGGATGTGATTGATTCTCGAGAAACAACTTGTATTGCTTCCGGGCATTTTCTTTAATATGGTCAGGTAGGCTGTCAAACAGATTTTTAAAGGTCTTTGTCCTTTTCGAATCCATATTTATAGTATATCCATATCTTCAGTTTTACCACTCCGATACTCTGTTATTGAGTCGGATACCATGTTTTTAAATTGATCGCTATTATAAAAATCATTATCGATTTTAGAAATATACTCGTTCTCAATTCCAATTTTTATATACCGAATAATCCCTGCAAGCTGATCAATTATAAAATCAGGAAGCCCATTAATTTCCTTTATTAATACTTCTCTCTCACTCATTATAGCCTCCTTCACCTGTAATGGGTTTGAAACCGTCTATAAAACAACTTGTATTTGGGGTCGGACCAAGTCAACCTATTGATATCATGTGTTTTATGTGCTAAAAATGGCCTGTTTTAGGGCTTAAAGTGCTGTTTTTGGGGGTAAAAAGGTGCCTTTAAGGAAAGGGAGCAAAAAGCAAAGCCTGAAATCATAAATCTTATCTCTCGCCCACTCCCTACGGTCGTTCGAGGCGCAGAGTTCGCAGAGAGGAGATGTTTTTTTGCCGGTATGTGAGAATGATTCATCCCGGCAAACCCGCACACCCTGCGGGTAAAATTTAGCACCGCCAGGTGCTGAGAGTATCGGCAGAATGATAGTTTACGCCACCCTTGCTACATTGCTCAACTTTTCTTCAAAGGTTATAATCATGTCCTGGATGGCATCAACTTCTTTCTCGTCAAAGTACCGCTCACCACACTGTGAACATACGAATGCAGGGATACTCTCGACATAAATGTGATAACCCTTTCTATTCACGACATACGAAACCGTTGATTTTTCCATTTCACCTTTGCAAAGTAAGCATCTCATCTTTTTCTCCTTACCCGGAAATCTTCACCCCATCTATCCAATGAGGGAACATAGGCAGTGATAATCGCAAGATAATCATCCTTTGGCGCACACACAACGTGTATCGTCCTTCCTGTTTTCGACTTTCCAAGCATTAAATAACTCCGGCCTCGCTTGTCTTCTGGATATTCTTCAATGATCTCACCATAGAATATAGCATACCGTACTTCCCCGGTAGAAATCAATTCTGCTTCAGCGTTCATTTCATCGAGGGCATGCTGGGTGAACAGAAACCGTTTGTTGGCAGCCTTTCTTATTATTTCAATCGAATCCATATTCAGGGATCAGGGGCAAGTAGAAATGGTACAACAATTTCAGACAGTGGTATAAGTGGTTAAGCTGCTCTATACTAATAAAATAGAAAGGAGCAGTGAAAATGACAAAAAGACCAAGAAGAAACCATGGAGCAACATTTAAAGCAAAAGTAGCACTGGTTTAGAGACGATTGGGGTCGGACCAAGCTAACTACTTGATATTCCATCACTATCATTCCAAAAATAGCCATTTTCAGAGCTTAAAGTGCTGTTTTTGGCATCAAAAACGTAACTATCGTTGACTTCGCGGAGTTCATACACCTCTTCCTGCCCTTCTATATTCCTTCCCTTCGCCCTTGATTGTAATTGCTTCTTTGTTTCTTCAACAAAGGTTCTGCTTCCTACAGCAATACTTTCGGTCCATTTGCTTTCGCGTTGATGAGAATCCTGTTTAAGGGCATCATCAACCCATTTGCTATGATATCCTGCAAGGGTGGTATGATCTTGTATTCCGAGAAGGCCCATCAGTTTTGTGTGGTTGATCAAATTATAGCGTTCCGAAGGATTCTGGATTTCGTTGTACCCGCTCCAAGGCCATTCCAGTAATAGCTGTTTTGAGTGTTGAGTTTTGAGTGTTGAGTTGAGAACAGCAATTCGCATAAGACAAGAACTTGGCACTCATCCTCATTCAACACTGGATTGCTGCGATGTTTTGACAATTTTCGTCAGTATATTGATAATGGCAACGTTCTCGGAAAGGAATTCATCTTTCTTAACAAAATCTGTTAAATATCCTGATTTGTCGAGCAGTCTTAACCAGTAATCTGTTTCTCTGGCTTCTTTGGATGCAATGGTCATTTTAGAGACAAAGTCTTTCTTGCTCTGGGCTGCTTGAGCCTCCTGAACATTTGCTCCGATTGACGTTCCCGATCTGAGTATCTGCTTTGACATAACATATTCATTGTTAGCGATTAAATATCGGTATAGCTCTATAATGAGTAATGCAAATTCAAATGTTCTTTCATCGATTTTCTTAAAGTTGTTTTGTGTCTTTTCACTCAAAACTCAACACTCAACACTCAAAACTGTATTCATACATTCCTGGCCTGTCCTTCCTGCGATCAACTGAAGGCTCTTCGGGATGGTATCACGGTTCCCGTTGTCAAGCAGGAGGAGGTGTATGTGGTTTGAGGTTACCATGTAATTAAGAATGCAGGTTTCATATCTTTTCTTTGCTTCAAACAGCCAGTCTAACCAACGATCCCTGTCTTTTCCGAACTTGAGGAGAAACTCTTTCTTGTGGCATCTATGGGTAATATGCCAGATGTAACCGGGGATGTAGTGTCTATGGGCGCGTGCCATGATCAGAAAACATTGCAATATGCACTATAAAGCATAACGTCGTTGGTCAA
>CAYMTB010000374.1:0-2872 GCA_964393225.1 uncultured Syntrophorhabdaceae bacterium | reverse complement strand
GAGGTGTGCTTTCGGTCATCGGATGCCTCTCTGGGAAAAGAATGAGGGTTGAAAACTGGGAGAAGAGAATCCTCGCTGAGAATCCATGATGATCGGATAATAGGTCCCACGAAGCCCTCTCCACTCTCATCCCAACACACATGTCATCCCTATTCAGCCACATCGTCCAGAAGCGCCTTTCTCAGGAAAGCGAGAACGTCGCCACATCGGCTCTAGAATTCATTCTGGATAAGAGTGACGCAGCTCGAGGTGGATTTCATGCATTCCTAAAAGGAGTGCTACCCCATCTCCCTGAACTTTACTTTCATACTCAGGAGATGGATGGCAGTAGCAGACCTGATATGTGGGGATGTGATGACCAGCGACTCCCCCATGTGTTTGTAGAGAACAAGTTCTGGGCAGGGTTCACAAACAAACAGCCGGTTGAATATTTAAAGAGTCTGGCCAAGCAGCCGCATCCCACCATGCTTCTCATGGTAGTCCCCGAGGCTAGGTTAACCACGGTCTGGGATGAATTATGCATGAGGGTTACCAACGCAGGCGGAACGATCGAAAAATCAAAAGCACCGGCAGGAATTGTCAACCAAGCCATTACAAGCTTTGGCCCGATCACAGGATCTTGCCCGATCATGGCCCTGACATCATGGAAAAGACTTCTGTCACATTTGGAACACACGCTTGCCAATGCCTTTGAGGATAACGACCGAAGCGCTCTGAGCGATCTCTCTCAACTTCAAGCACTCTGTGATGCCGAAGACAGTAGTGCGGTAGGACCATTCAACGCCGAGGAACTGACAAATCAGCAGCAACCTGGGCTGATGCTCCGGTTAGCGTCCATTGTTTTAAGTGCTTCGGAAAAAGCTGCTTCAGATAAGGTTCTGGCTGGTGCTGGTCGTTGGGCCGGCACACCTGCCATGGGAATGGGCAGGGTTGCAAGGTTTCATGGTTATTCCCGAGGCGTGGGACTTTGGTTCGGAGTGCATTGGGATCTGTGGAAGACCCAAGGTGGTTCTCCGCTGTGGGCTACCTTTGAAAGCTCTGGCTGGGTAAGGGAAGCGGAGATGATTGTCCGGCTAAAACCATGGGCCAAAGAGCAGAAACTGATCAGTGTAAATCACTCGAAAGATGGATTTGCCATCGCCTTAGAGGTTAAAGCAGGAGTGGAGAAAGAGGAGGTCGTTCGCTCACTTGTCTCCCAACTGAAGGATATTTACGAGGTACTGAAGGTACTGCCTCCGTCCACCGCTGGTGGAAAAGACCCATTAGACACTGACGTCGAGGTCTCTGATCAGTAGATTTCTCATCTCGGAAGTTCTCACCTAGGGGAAAAAATGCCCACTCTCTCCAAATCAAAGATCATCGCGTTCCGGCAGTGCCCGAAGAGGATGTGGTTGGATGTACATCGCCCTGATCTGCGTGAGGTCTCCACTGCCTCGGAGGCAAGGTTCAAGGTCGGTCACCAGGTAGGGGATCTTGCCCGCCAAATTTACGACCCTGATGGCGAAGGAGTATTCATCGACATCAAGCAGGGGTTTCGTGAGGCATTCGAGCTGAGCGCAAAGCTGCTTGCCGAGGGGACCCAGACGATCTTTGAAGCGGGCTTTCGGCATTCCAATACAATCGCCCTAGCGGATGTGATGATTCCTACCACCACTCGCTCGGGACAGTCCTGGAAAATGGTAGAGGTTAAATCATCCGGAGGCTTCAAGGCATACCACCTTGAGGACATTGCCGTTCAGGTATTCTTGGCCAGAGGGATGGGGTTGGATGTCTCGTCAGTAGCATTGGGCCATGTGGATACCTCCTGGACCTACCCCGGTGGAGGGGACTACCGAGGCTTTCTCAAGGAACACGATCTGACTCAAGAAACCCTGGCTCTAGCAGGAGATGTCAGGACATGGCTGTCCGAGGCCCACCAAGTTGCGAATATGACCTTGGAACCGGAGATAGAGACCGGGCCTCAATGTGGCACCCCCTTTGAATGCCCCTTTTCCGCTTACTGTAACCGTGAAAATACTCCGCCGACCTTCCCGGTGGATTGGCTCCCAAGGTTGACTCAAAAACAACGCACCAGCCTTGATGATGTAGGCATTGTCGAGCTGTCAGAGGTTCCTGAGGGGATGCTTACACCCAAGCAGAAGCGTGTCCGTGAGCATACGATCCAGAACACCCAATATTTTGACAGCGATGGGGCGAAAGAAGCACTGCAAGGGTGTGGTTTCCCTGCATATTTCTTGGACTTCGAGACAGCAAATCTCACAGTTCCGATCTGGGCAGGCACACGGCCATTCCAGCAGATTCCATTTCAGTTCAGTCTTCACAAGGTAGCAGAGGATCTATCCCTGCAGCATGAGGGGTTCTTGGAGATTTCAGGAGATGACCCCTCAAGACTGTTTGCTGAAGCGGTCATCAAAGCCTGCCGGTTCGACGGACCCGTGTTCGTGTACAACGCCACGTTTGAGAAAATGATCCTGAGAAAGCTGTCTCATCAGTTTTCGGATCTTTCCACCTCATTGCAGAGACTCGTAGACCGGATAGTGGACCTTTTGCCCGTTGCCCAGTCGCACTTCTACGCACCGAGCCAGTGCGGGAGTTGGAGCATCAAGAGCGTGTTGCCTGCTGCTGTGCCTGAACTCTCCTACGATCAACTCGAGGGAGTCAGGAATGGAGAGATGGCCGTGGATGCTTTTGCCGAGGCAATCAGTCCTGACGTGCTTCAATGGCGGAAGGATGAAATCAGGAAGCAACTTTGGGAGTATTGCAAACTAGATACCTTGGCTATGGTCCGCCTTTGGGAGTTTTTTCTCCAACTTGACCTGCCGGATAGCGTCTCCACACAAGAATAGAACTCCAGATGTCTCTCTCCACCCCC
>CAYMTB010000373.1:0-2896 GCA_964393225.1 uncultured Syntrophorhabdaceae bacterium | reverse complement strand
GTATTATTATATATCCAATAACCCTTTCCTGTCTCAATATTATTTAATAAACCACCACCTGAAGAACTTTTGTATTTCCACTGTTGTGTTGAAGGATTAAAATCGCCCCATACTATTGAGTAATTGCCAGCTATGCCTGTTAAAGCGCTTGAGGTGGTTTGGCTTGCTGTTTTATTAAATCCAACAAAATTCCAACCAGGCTTTAAGGTAATATTATGCGCTACCTGATCTCCCATATTATTGAGCTTAGCGTCAACAGCATCTGTTACATATACCCAGTATGCCTTTCCGGCTGTCATTGTATTGAGCAACCCGCCGCCTGAAGAATTTTTGTATTTCCATTGCTGCGTTGTAGGATTAAAATCGCCCCAGACGATACTGTATTTGCCGTTAATATCGCTTAGAACAGTTGCTGTTGCGGTATCGGTTGGTTGTAAGGGTAACGAGATGAGGTTCCAGCCGGGAGAAAGTTTGAGAAACCCTGTAACCGGATTGCTCTGCAAGACGGTCCCTGACTCCCCGACAGCGACGAAAGTGCCGTTCGCATATGTGACGCTTTTAAGTGCGTTCGTGTTGCCCGAAGTTCTCGATTTCCAGGTTATCCCGTCCGTTGAGGTGAGTATCGTCCCGCCGGTTCCGGTAATTACATAAGTGCTATTACCATAGGTTACAGCGGACAGATAAGAATCAACACCGGAAGCCCGCTCGGTCCAATTGACTCCATCGGGGGATGTGAAAATTAATCCGGTTTTCTTAGACGTGTTATACCCTACAGCCACAAAGAGATTATTGCCATAACCAATACCTGAGAGATAGGTCTGGGTAGAGGATTCAGCCTGAAGGCTCTTCGAGGTCCAGGTTGTGCCGTCTGGAGACGTAAGAATAAGACCGAATTGTGAGAAGGGATCATACACCCCATCGTTGGAAATGGCAACAAAGGAGCTGTTGCCGTAGGCGATACCGCCGATATTATACTGAAAAAGGTCAAAAAGTACCTTTGTCCACGTTTTACCGTCCGTTGATGTGACAACTGTACTTATTCCGCCTTCAGCCCAGTTCCCAAAACCACCTACTGCAACAAAGCCACTGCTCCCGAAGGCTATTGCGCTCAGATACTGTTCATCTTCAGGTTGCGTCACGGTCCAGGTAACTCCGTCGGCTGAGGTAACTTTTTCCCCACTGATGCCAACTGCCGCAAAGGTACCGTTTCCAAAGGCAATACCACTAAGATTGCCGGAGACCACAGACCTGTCTACCCACGTCACGCCATCGGCTGAGGTAGCTATGTCCCCGTCTTGACCGATTATGGCCAGGGTTCCATTGCCCGCGGCTATCCCGGAAATGGTTCCTGTAATGGGTATCTCCCTTGTTTTCCAGGTGTTCAGCGGGTCAACACTGTTGAAGTGGGCGATAACATATCTGATGCTTTCCACTGTAACCGGACAGGTGGGCGAGTTGCCCGTGCAGGCACCGCTCCATCCGGCAAAGGATGATTCTGCATCCGGGATTGCCTTGAGCGTTACATTGGTCACTCCTTCATAATGTTGAAAGCATGTGCTTCCACAATCTATCCCTGTTGGCGTAGTTTCCACCCTGCCGGACCCTTTTCCCGCTTTAACCACTTCAAGGGAATAATTGTAAATCGGGCCGGAGTATAAGAATGTACCGCCACCTCCTGTCACATAAAATCGTTCATTCGCATATACAACGCCCCTGAGTTCGTTAGCTGTTCCCGGGATTTTTTTTGCCACCCAGGTGACCCCGTCCGAGGACGCATAAACGGTGCCACTGCCTCCCACTGCCAGAAAGATGTTGTTGCCGAATGCAACAGAGTTGAGCCTCAACCCGGTTCCTACAGTCCGTGAGGTCCAATTGATCCCGTCGCTGGAGGTGGCAGCCGAGTCTCCCCCCACCGAAACGTAGAGATGATTGCCATAGGCCATCTTATCCCAGCGGACATCCATAGTACCTGTTTGCCAGGTGATGCCATCGGCGGAGGTCCAGGTCAGTCCGGTAGACGACTGCTGTACCATAAAAAGATTGTCTTTGTATTTCACTGCTTGAAATCCGTAATATATGCACCCAGAATCACCAGACGAGGACCCGGGGGGTGATTGAACTGTATTCGTCCAGTTAAGGCCATCAAGGGATGTATATATCCTACCCTTGCTCGCCGGACAATAGAAGCCTGGGGTCGTCCACCCCACAGCAACGTAGGTGCCGTTCCCGTAAGCCATGTCCTGTATCCAAGTTGTAAGACCGGATCCTCCCACCACCCATGTTGCCAGATCTGAAGACACGTAAGAGGCGTTGCCACTATAATGACGAGTATCCGCAATCAATACAAACTTGCCATCAATATAGGCCATAGATGTGATATCCGCCCCGCCGCTGGGGAGTGTTGTCACCGGCTGCCAGGTGTCAAAGGGATTGTCGGAAGAGGCGGCAGAAGCGGGAAAGGAAACGCAGGTAAGGATTAAGAGAATCAAGAATAATAGACCTTTGCATTTTATAAGTCTGTTCATCTTTACCTCCATTCCTTATTGTTTCGAAATTTTGCTGGTACTTTAATCATTACATATCAGAGCAAACATATCTATAAAAGTGAGTATGTACTATTATGGATGTATGACGCATCTCATTCTTTTTGTCAATGGCCATTTTTAGATGTTGGAGTTTGAGGGAAAAGTAAAAGGGTCAAACAATGACACATTTAGACTTGATCCCATTCTCACTTTCTTATTTCTCCTACATTTTTAATTAATTTTCAAGTAATAATTTCCGATGGGGCTATTGAATACCAGATGAAAGTGCGCCATGAAGGTGCATGAAAGATGAGGGCAGGCCCCTCGAAGCCGGCTTACAGGAGCAGGCTCCAAACCACCTTGAGCTGCAT
>CAYMTB010000372.1:0-2906 GCA_964393225.1 uncultured Syntrophorhabdaceae bacterium | reverse complement strand
CACCCCTTATTGGGTGGATTCCATGCTTATGGCAGGGAAGGCGGCAGGAAAACGTGGTATCCCTGTTATTCTGGATCCGGTAGGCTCCGGTGCTACCCCGCTGAGAACTGAAGCCGCTAAAAAGATTCTGGCAGAAGTGCCTGTAACCGTTATACGGGGCAATGCGTCGGAGGTGATGTCTTTGCTTACGCATAAAGAAGAGATAAAAATCAGGGGAGTGGATTCCCTTGAAACAGTTGATGCCGTTCGTGACGGGGCGCACCGGCTGGCAGGAGAATTGAAAAAGGTAATCGCCATTACCGGTGAGGTCGATTTCATCACCAACGGTGAAAAGGCTATAGAAGTCCACAACGGGCACCCCATGTTCGGACGGGTTACCGGCACAGGATGTGCGGCAACAACTGCCATCTCATGTTTTTGTGCGGTTGAGGCAGACCCGCTTGTGGCAGCGGCATGCGCCCTCGGATATTACGGACTTGCCGGTGAAGAGGCAGCTCGGGTATCCAATGGACCAGGCGGTTTCCAGGCGGCATTATATGATGCGTTGTATAATATGTCCGAAGAAACGATGATGGAAAGGCTGAGAATCAAACAGGCGCGATGAGCGGACAGCGTTTAGCATAGAGCGTAGAGCATAGATCAGGAAGGCAATGATGAATGAAAAATTAATAATTAAGAATTATAATGGTTTTTTAATTCTTAATTCTACATTCTTAATTCTACATTACAGACCGTTGATAGCTGATAGCTAATTTATATGATGAAACCAACATTACAGGATTACCGGCTGTATCTTGTAACCGACCCGCTTTTCAACAAGGGGTATCCGGTGTTTGAGCAGATAAGACTGTCGCTTCTGGGCGGGGTAAAGATAATCCAGATAAGGGAAAAAGGACTGCCTCTGCCTGATTACATCAGACTGGCCTCAGAGGCATTAAAAATGACCCGCGCACATGATGCGTTTCTGATTATCAATGATTCGGTGGAAGTCATAACAGCAATAGGCGCTGACGGACTTCATCTTGGTCAGGAGGACATGCCAGTCAAAGAAGCCCGTAAAATTGTGGGCCAGGATGTTATTATCGGGGTATCTGTTAAGACCGCAGAGGAGGCGATTCGAGCCGAAGAAGGCGGGGCCGATTATTTAGCTGTGAATGGTGTCTTTCCCACCGGCACAAAAGAAGATATTGGCTATCTCCCGGGGCTTGAAGGGGTAACGAAGATACGGCAGAGTACCCATCTACCGGTTGTCGGGATTGGCGGGATCAATCTTCAGAATTGCCGCAGCGTCATTGAAGCAGGGGCGCACGGCATAGCAGTCGTGACGGCCATTACTATGTCGGATGACATCCCGTTCACCTGCCGGTCTTTTCTAAAATTGATAGGAACGCAATAAGTCTGAGATTGCCACGCCCTTCGGGCTCGCAATGACATAGGGCCAAGAGGCCGACGGTTCAGATGATTAGACGTTTGGATGATTGGAAGTTTAGCTAACCCTCTAATCTTCCGTTTTTCCTGTTTTTTACTATTCACTATCTACTATTCACTATTCACAGGGCTATTCATACTTCCGGTTCTGTAACCCTGGAGGTCGAGGGCTATATAGAGAAAGCCATATTTTCGTAATGCTTCAGCTATTGCTTCTTTGTTGTCAATGACTGTATCGATTTCATTGTTGGCTACTTCTATGCGTGCCACACTGCCGTGATACCTTACCCTTACCTGCCGTATGCCAAGACTCCGGATAAAGTCCTCAGAGAGTTCTATCTTATTAAGGATATCGATGCCGATGGGTGTTCCATAGGGTATCCTTGATGAAAGACAGGCAAATGCAGGTTTGTCATGAGTGGGGAGACCAAGTGTTTTTGAAAGTTCCCTGATCTCATTCTTAGTCAGCTCAGCTATTAATAAGGGGCTTATTGCTTTCTGTTCAACACATGCCTTTCGACCCGGCCTGTAATCGTCCATGTCATCGAGATTTGAGCCTTCAACAACATGGAGAAAGCCGCCTTTTTCTGCTATTTCCCACGCCTTCCGAAAGAGGTGCGTCTTGCAGTAGTAGCACCGTGATTTATCATTCCGGACAAAATCAGGGTCTTCCATTTCAGACGTTTCCCTGATGACATATTCGGCACCGATGAACGCTGACAGATTCTTTGCTTCATCTATTTCCCTTGCGGGACATGTGGGAGAGAGACCGATAAAAGCCAGGACATTGTCCCTCCCGAGGACATCAACGCATGTTTTTAGGAGAAAGGTGCTGTCCACACCGCCGGAAAAGGCTACAAGCACCCTTCCAAGCCCTTTTATGATCTCTTTTGCGTTTCCGTATTTCTGATCGATATCCATTCAGTATTGATAACACCAATCGCTTATTCCGTCAATAGGTTATAGCCTTCTTGGAGCTACCTCGGTTTTTTAAAGGTATGGCCGGAAAGTTCTTCCATCCTTTCACTAATGAGATAGAGGTGCTTATGTGCTCAATTACATGATAATGCTACGTAATTACTCTTTACGTTGGAATATTTGAGGAAACTCCAGATTGGGGCCTGATGGGCAGAGCATTGCATTTGAAATTGTTTTATGCTTTTGCAGCAAAGCACCTTTCCCGTAGTGCGACATCGAGCACCGCTTGGGATACCCTTCACGATGAACTGTAGCGTGTCTGCGGCCAGGCCGCGTTTAGACCGATTCCCGCTGTCTGAAGCTCAGAGCAAGTTCGGGAATCGATCGGAAGAGAATCGATGAAAGGGTAAGCGGAGCGCAGCAGGAGCATAAGGGAAACGGTGCAAAGCTGCATTTTTTCAAATGCGTTTGGCTTGGCCTGATGGATTTGGGTGGCTATCCCGTTAAAACATTATACTTATCTCGAAAAAAGCAGTATAAAATGGAATTGCAGTCTTTAG
>CAYMTB010000371.1:0-2928 GCA_964393225.1 uncultured Syntrophorhabdaceae bacterium | reverse complement strand
TTGTGATCTTATTATGCTGAACGCAGCTTATACTGATGGTTTGGGCAACAGGCCGGTATTTAATGATCTTAAATAAAATTTCTTCAACACCGCATAATGATATTATGCGATAATGATAATTAATGATAATTAAAGTATATATATTGATCCATCTCGCCACTATTTATCACTATAGGAAGGCTAGATGAAAAATCCATCCAGCACAAACCAGGAATTAATCGAAGAGATAGCCGCCTTAAAACAGAGAATCGAAGAACTGGAACAATCGGAATCAGACCGCAAACGGATAGAGGATGAACTGCGGGATAGCAGACAAAGATATAAATCATTAATAGAAAGTGCCAATGAGGGCATCTTTGTCGCTCAGGACAGCATGCTTAGATTTGTGAATCCTGCGTTTGTAAAAATTATCGGCTATTCAGATCTTGAGCTTACAGCAAAACCATTCATTGATTTTATCCATCCCGAAGACCGCGGTATGGTATTAGAAAATCATATAAGGCGGATGAGGGGAGAGAGGTTTCCGTCCAAATATGAGTTTAGAATGGTTACCCGTGAAGGAGCCACAAAGGATGTAGAACTTGACTCTGCGATGATACAGTGGGACGGCAAACCGGCTGTACTGGGATTCATTAATGACATCACATCCCGCAGGCAACTGGAGGATCGCCTGAAGAAAAACGAACAGCGATTCCGGAGCCTGTCAGAGGCGTCCCTTGAGGCTATCGTGTTTATCGAAAACGGTATTATTGTTGATGCAAACGAAGCCCTGAACAGTCTTTTCGGCTACGAGGGTGAAAACCTGCGGGGGAGACCGGCAACAGATTTTATTGTGCCTGAAAAGAGGTCCTTCACAAACGAAAGGATAAGTAACCAGACCACAGATATATACGAAACATTGGGTTTTAGAAAGGACGGTAGCACGTTTCCCATCGAAGTAAACCCCCGCGAATTTGAACATGAAGGGAAGAAGCTCAGGATATCGGCGGTTCGTGACCTCACAGAGTGGAAAAAAGCAGAAAAGGCGCTGCTTGAGAGTGAACAGCGGTACAGGACGGTGTTTGAAAACACCGGTGCAGCCACCGTTATTATCGAAGCAGACACCACTATCAGCCTTTGTAACAACGAGTTCGAACATCTTTCCGGGTATGCAAGGAATGAAATAGAAGGCAAGAAAAGCTGGATCGATTTCGTGGCCGGTGAGGACAAGGATCGCATGATTGCCCAGCACCGCATGCGAAGAAAGAACAATGATAAGGCCTTACAAAGGTACGAATTCCGGTTTGTTTCACGGGCCGGAGAGATACGCGACATCTATCTTGTTATCGATATCATTCAAGGCACCGGGAAGAGTGTGGCATCCTTAATAGACATCACAGAGCGCATGCAGGCAGAAAAGAAACTGAAGGAAAGCGAGGAAAAATACCGGAATATCTTCGAGAACTCTACTATAGGCATATATCAGACAACCCCTGAGGGGCGCTTCATAAATGCCAACCCAACCGCTGCCCGTTTACTTGGGTATGAGTCACCGGAAGAATTAATCGGTACCGTTACAGATATAGGGTCTCAAGTTTATGTATACCCTGAGGACCGCGGCAATGCAATCGGGTTAATGACGAAATATGGTTTCTTCGAGAAATTAGAGGTACAGTGCTACAAGAAAAATGGAAGTATTATCTGGGGCTCCCTGAGTTCCCGTCTTATTCGTGATGATCAGGGCAATATTTTGTACATTGAAGGCACAAGCCAGGACATCACCGAACGCAAGCAGACAGAAGGGGAACTAAAAAAATACAAGAACCACCTTGAACAATTGGTAGAAGAACGTACTGGTCAATTAATGATCTCAGAGAATAAATACCGGACTCTCTTTGACACTTCCAACGATTCGATATTTCTTATGAGAAGGGATATCATTATTGACTGCAATCCGAAGACGCTGGAACTGTTCAGGTGCGCAAAAGGGCAGATCGTTAATCAGACCCCCTACAGACTTTCTCCTCCGCTCCAACCAGACGGAAGCAACTCCCGGAAAAAAGCTATGAATAAGATTAATGCTGCTGCTTCAGGCACCCACCAATACTTTGAATGGCAGCATCGTAAGAGCGATGGAACTATCTTTGATGCAGAGATAAACTTACATGCCATTGAGGTAGGACAAGAAAAACTTCTTTATGGAGTAATACGTGATATTTCCAAACGTAAGCAGGCAGAAAAGTCCCTTCGGGAAAACGAAGAGAAATTCAGACTTCTCTTTGAAATGTCGACTGACCCTACGCTCCTGCTGGACGGGGGCATCGTAATAGACTGCAATGAGATTGCCTCAAAGTTTATTCGATGCGCCAGGAAACAGATCATAGGTCAACACGTGGCCGTGTTTTCTCCGGAAAAGCAGCCCGATGGTCGCTTATCTATAGAGAAGGCACAGGATATTATTGACTTTGCATACAAGGAAGGGTCAAAGCGTTTCGAATGGGTACACCGCACTTTTAACGGTGAAGATGTTTGGGTTGATGTTTCGCTCACTGTGATCCCTATACAGGGCAGACAGATCATGTATTGTTTATGGAGGGATATCAGAGAACGCAAGCAGGCGGAAGACGCCTTGAAACAAAGTGAAAACGAGTTGCGAATCAAATCCGTATCCCTTGAGGAACTTAATACCGCACTAAGGGTGCTGTTACACCAAAGAGAGGAAGATAAGAAAAACCTGGAAGATCGGGTTGTATCGAATGTGAAGAGGCTTGTAATACCATACATAGAAAAGATGAAAAAGGCCCGGCTCGATCCGCAGCAACGCTCCCACTTAAGCATCCTTGAAACAAACCTCAATGAAATTGTATCCCCTTTCCTCCACACCATAAGACAACTCAACCTTACCCCGAGGGAGACCCAGATAGCATCTCTCATAAAGGACGGCAAGAC
>CAYMTB010000370.1:0-2932 GCA_964393225.1 uncultured Syntrophorhabdaceae bacterium | reverse complement strand
GAATATGGCTTTAACTTTAGTGTCTCAATCCTCTGGCTGATTTTTCCTGACCGATTTCACGGTTTTACGCTCAAGCTCTGATATAACCTGAGCGCCAAGCAAGAGGATTAAGGCTGCTGCCTCTGTGGTAAGAAGAGCCACCACCGCTGTGGTAAAGGAACCGTAGATCAGATTTACCATGGATAGAGCCGAGTAATACCATACCATCACACGGCGGGTAATCTCCCAGAGAACCGTTGCGGTTATCCCGCCGATCAGTGCGTAGCGGAAGCTGATACGTACCGTGGGCATCACGAGGTATATCGAGGCGAGCATGAGCACCTCGCCGACTATCCCCAGGAGATAGAGCGCAATTCTGGAGGCACCTTCAAGGCTCAAGGCCAAGCCAAAGATTATCAGTTGCCTTTTTTCCAATGTGTCCAATACCCCCGCAATGAATGAAACAAGCAAAATGCCGAGACACATTGCGAAGACGTATAGATAGGGAATAAGAGCAGAAACGAGAAAACGGCGGCGTTGTTTTCTGGCACGATGAGCAAAGATCACCGACATGGCGTTTTCGAGCACTGTAAAGGCTATTGAGCTGAAAAACAGCATGACCAGAAATCCTATAATACCGATCACCTTACGGTGCACAAGAAATACCCGCACCTGCTCCTTCAATATTGCTGCATAGCCGGGTATCACCATCTCTAAATATGTGGATAGGGTTTGAAACAATTGTTCTTCCCCGATAAAATGGGACAGCAAAATCAGGATAAGTATTGACATTGGTATAATTGACAAAAGGGCATAGTATGCAAGAGCACCGGATAATAGCAAGCCCTGATTGCGTTTAAAACTGCGTAACACCCTCAGCGAGAATCTGAAAAATCCTTTCAGTGTCCAGCCGCCATTTTCCTGTTTCTGTTTCATGGGACAAAGATAACACAAATAAAAGGATTATTTCATCTATTCCTTTCAGCGGGGTTGCTGCACAGAACCGCTATAGAAAACCTCACATTTGCCGGCTTTGGTAAGGCCTTTTGCCTTATTGAAAATATTCAGGATCGGGGTGGCAATGGAACCGATTGCGTTTACCGCGCCGATTTGGGGAGAGCTAAAGGGACCGCTGATGGTTTGTTTGAATTTTGCGCATCCTTTGTCATCGAGAAGCGCTACCGTTATGTTATCATACCGCTCCCTGGCAAGATTGAGTCTGCCCTTCAGCGCTACCAGGTTATGGCGCGTTGCAAAGGCACAGTCCACGGTGTCAGCCTCACCGTTCCCGATCTTCCACTGGGAGACGAACTGCGTGATAATGCCCTGTCCCTCATGGGTCTTGAGATAAACATCCCCGTAATTATACGCCTTGAGGGCAGCGGAACCAAGAGGACCGGCTACGAAAAAAGCACCGATGTCGACAAGATTGAAGCTCTGGCTCTTTTCATACGCTGAGAGAACCTTGTCAAGATCCATAGTATTAGTGATGAGATTGTTGCCCTGGAGAGACAGGGTACCATCCATGCCGTTCACCAGGCTGCGGCCTCCTTTTTCCTTTATTATCAGAGAGGCGGTAAGGTCGCCCTTTCCGCTGATCTTCTTTTTTACGCCAAAGGATTCCTGAAGTCTTTCGAATGCCAGTTTCGGCACATTTACATTAATTTTATACTCAGCTTCGTCTTCTGATTTGTTTATTGTGACATCTCCTTCGCCCTTCGCGCCGAAGACATCCATGGTAAGGGGTTTCAGGTAAAATATCCCCTTCTCCGCCTTTATAGCGCTTTTGATACTGCTGATTTTGAGGTCCTTTTTCTGCAGTTCCCTGCAATCTATGTTTCCCGCAAATGAGATGTGCTTTATAATGTCCCCCGATGTGTCCGTTATCGAAAGATCCTTGACAACCAGATTGATTTCTTTCAACTCGGTCTTTTCGCCTGTCTTTTTGTCAAGATAAACAAACGCCCCCTTGGACAGTCTGAACTCCTTCAGGCTCAAAGCTGTTCCCGGCCCCCCCTTCGTCGATTTCTTTTCAGTACTCTCAAAATTATATTTCCCGTCGGTGCCCTTCACGATGGTGACGGCCGCACCGTCAAGCTCACAAACGGTTACCTTGAGCTGCTTCCTCAGTAAAGGCATCAACTCCGCCCCTAACCTGAGGCGTTCAAGCGAAAGGATTTCGCCAGCCGTGCCGGTAACATGGACATCCTTAGCAGATACGCCAAAGGGAAAGAAAGAGAACCCTATCCCCCCTTTGATCCTTATGTCCAAGCCGGTAGCCGCAGATGCAATGGTTTCTATCTTCGGTTTGTAGGAATTGATGTCGAACAGCACTGCAGCCGTGGCTACAGCGACTACAATCAAAACAAGAATGCCGCCCGCAATGATCAGACCCTTTTTTCTTTCCATCCCCATAGCCTTCACCCTGTTATAGATATCTGCCTATTCTAATATATTAATTTTTCTTAAGGTGTCCACCTTTTTGAATAGATAAATCGCGAATAAATCGAAAAGTTGAATTTAGCATTAAGAAAGAGTAACATAAAGCGCTAAAATGAAATCACCTGATTCAATCCAATGTTCTTCAAAGAAAGAACAAATGATCCATGATGCTAAAGGTATTGTCAAATCTCTCGGACTTGTTTTTGGAGATATCGGGACAAGCCCTATCTATACCCTTACGGTAATCTTCATTCTTCTAAAACCAACGTACGATAATGTGATGGGCGTCCTTTCCCTCATTGTCTGGACACTGATAATCCTTGTTTCTATTGAATACGGATGGCTTGCAATGAGTCTTGGCGAAAAGGGCGAAGGGGGCACAATTGTTCTGAGGAGCATCCTTTTACGGTACCTCAAAAAAAGCAGGCAAGCAGTATTTATAACAATTCTCACTTTCCCCTCTGTGCCAATATAAGTGAGACACTTTCCACCCAATAGTTTAGACTCGAAG
>CAYMTB010000369.1:0-2941 GCA_964393225.1 uncultured Syntrophorhabdaceae bacterium | reverse complement strand
GACTGTACGAAGTGGCAGCGTCAGGCAACATCATCTTCTATCTCACAAAAGACAAGAAATATGCGGTCATGGGCAATATTTTCGAGGTAAACGGGATGAAAAATGTTACCGAACAGAGAAGGCAGGAAGTGTTCAAGATCGATTTCAAAGACATTCCCTTAGAAAATGCCTTAAAGATGTCGGAAGGCAAATTGAAGGTAGCCGTCTTCACCACGTCAGATTGCCCCTGGTGCAAGAAACTGTCAGGGGAACTCAAAAAACTGACCGATGTATCGGTATATCTCCTCATTACTCCGTTTTTCGGTGATAAGCGGAATGATCAGGCCGTATGGTGCGCTCGAAGCGTTGACATGCTCGAAAAGGTATATAAAGGAGAACAGGTCACAACCAAAGGGAACTGCAACGTAAAACCCCTCGAAGCAAACATAGAATTCGCGAAAAAGAATGGTATTACCGGACTGCCAACGATAGTTTTCGAGGACGGCTCCAGTATCGTCGGTTACGTATCGGCTGAGAAGATAAAAGATAAGCTGACAAAGATTGTACAGGAGACAGTAAAGTGAGAAAAACCAAAGTATTCTTCACCGCATCGGCAGTATTGTTTGCTCTCATTGCAACCGGTTGTTCAACAACGCAGTTTTCGTGCCCTGCGCCTGAGTCGGGCATTAAATGCAAATCTGTTACGGATATATACCGGCAGGTTACCGATGGGGAAACGGGATTAAAGAGGACAAAGAATGTAAAGGACGAAAAGGATGCTGGTTCTGGCACAGATTCTCCAGCGGTAAGTATTACAAAGAAACTTGAACAGGACAAGCAGATACCTCTCCGTATTCCCCCGAAGATTGTGAGAATCTGGATAGCGCCCTGGGAGGATGACGAAGGTGATCTCAATCAGGGGGGCTACGTGTTCTCAGAGATATCGGATCCAAGAAACAGATGGATTATCGGTGAAAAATCACCTGCCAAGAAACAGATGATGAAATTTTTCTCCGGGCAGGTACCCTCAAAAACCTTTGGAGCTTCTCCGGTGAAAGAAGACGCACCAACACCCGTGAATATGAAATCGGCAACAATAAAGGATAAAAAGGACAAGACAGTTCAGAAGAAAACAGCAACGGGCAAACAACCACCGTTTATTGTGCGTCCTCCTGCTGCCGAACAGTCCGGTGCTGACAACCAAAATATCATTGAGAGTGATAGAGAAGTGAACTCAGAAGAGGATAGAGAAACACCGCCGGATGAAAACCCCGGGAGTAACACGGTAGAAGCTGAGAAAACATCACCGGATGAACCTGTTGCCGGGTGTCAGAGTGATGCCTGCACAATCCAAAAAGTAATACTTGAATAACATGTACGGAGTGAGAAGACTCATAATGGCAATTTTATCAGAGAGCGATGCAGGTGCACCGTTCTATCACGAGGTTGCTGCCATAGAGAACCTCACTTATACAGAAATTAAAAACAGATTAGGCAGGGAGGTGATGGAGTACCTGAAAAAGAATTATCAGTTGAAAAAAAGGTATTCGGGGAAAAAGGTATCCTTTGATGTGTATTTGAGAGACGATGCAACTATCGAAAACACTGCCTCCTATCTGCTCGGACTCTACAGGGGAAGGGCGGATTTCTACAAGCTTATAGTTGCAATAAACAAAATTTAAATAAAAAGAAGGAGAAAGGTAGGATGGAAAATCAAGTTCAACCAGAAACAAAATGTTTTTTACAATCACTCGCAGTGCCGGCATTTATGTGTCTCTGTATGGTATTGGCATGGGCCATGTCCGCTCATGCAGGAACCGGCGGCACAGAATTCTCTGCCATCTATGACACCCTGACAGGATGGTCCAACGGCGCTCTCGGCAAAACCATTGCGGCTGGCGCATTCCTGACTGGCATCGCAATGGGTGTGGTGCGGCAGTCGATAATTGCCGTTGTAACGGGTATCAGTACCGCTCTTGCAGTCAACTATACGCCCACGGTTATAGACGCTGTTGTAACAGCATTAATCTAACCAAATCAGGCGGGGGCGCTTTCCCCGACGTCCCCGCCTGATATCAAAATAAAACGGAATACGAAATGGACATATTAAAAATATACAAGCAACTGTTACAGCGGTTTTCTTTATCAGAACTGCTGCCATACTATACTTACGACGACAATAACGAAGTATATACGCTCTCGTGCGGTGTGGGGTTTGCCTATGAGTGTTCTCAGGCTTGGGGAGGCGCCACGACGTCTGATGCCCTGAAAGGGCTTTACTATCAGCAATTTCCGCCCGGGACATCCATACAGTATTCCATCTATGCCTCCCCGACAGTGATCCATCAAATGGATGCCTATGCTCATTTGAGGGAGAATAGAACTACAAAGAGGGGGCTTATCGAGGCGGCGAGAAGGAAGAGAGATCATGTCATAGCGGGCGCAAAACAATCCATGCTGAAGGGTTACGACTTCAGAGCGAGAAACTTCCGGCACGTAGTGTCATGTATTGTTCCTTGCGAAACTACGCCCAATGGCTTTGAACAGGGAATGAAGATTGCGGCGAGAATAAAACCGACTGTTGTGCAGGCGTTGAGTACCGCCCACCTTAATCCGAGGGATCTTCCACCCGATGAGTTTGTCACATTAGTGTCAGAGATGCTGAATCCTGCGCACAACAACGATGAAGTGCAGCATTACGATGCGAAGACTATCATCAGGGAACAGGTCGTGTACGGTGATACAGAAATCTTTGTAGAAAAGGATCATCTCAAAATTGACGGCAAATATTTGAGAAGTTTTACCGTCAAACAGTACCCGGAAAAGTGGGAAATAGCCGATACGGTTAATTATGTGGGAAGCTTATACGACAACGTGAGACAGATGCCATGTCCTTTTATTATCACGCTGAACACGGAGTATCCGGACAGGGTGAAGGCGATAGATGCCGTCCAGAAGAAGG
>CAYMTB010000368.1:0-2942 GCA_964393225.1 uncultured Syntrophorhabdaceae bacterium | reverse complement strand
CTCCATAAGGCTTCTTCCGATTCTGGACAGTTCAGTTACCACCAGTGTATCCCACGCCTCCATTCCTTTGAGAAGAGCCCCCAATTTTCTATCTTTGACATTCTTCATACCGCTGATGGATTCCTCTATCCACCTGTCGATTGCCCATTTATGTTCATCAACAAATTTGAGAATTTCATACCGTTGATTTTCTGTTGATTGCTTGTCGGTACTCACACGTATGTAGCCTATTACCATCTAAAATACCTCCTGCTATTAATATGCCATTTTAGTATTACTTTTTTGCAATTACAGTTTAAAACAAAGGGTATTTTACATACTGAATTATCCGCTGCAATAAACGGTCGTTTTCTTTAACAGTTGGAGGAAATATAGTTGTTGCTGTAACCAGAATCCGGTGATTTACAGCTAAAATAAATTCTCGTTGGGGGGCGTCTCAAGACGCAAAAAAAGGCAGTCCGAAAAAAAAGGACCGCCTTCGTGATTTATTATGCCCAGTTGCTTTTGCCTATGGAGATGAGACTCTTTACTTCTTTTACTAATGCCTTTCTCCAGTGGGGCGCGTCTGAAGGCGAAAACCCCATATCGACCGAGATAGCAAATCCGCCATCGCCCAGTGCGCTAACTGTGCATACTTCATAACCTGCGTTTTTCAGGGTGTTAATTGTGTTTAAAGTTTTTACGATAAAATTCCTCATGCTGCCTCCTTTTCTTTGTTTCGTGATTTAGATTTTTTATTTTTTTATGTGAGACAGCAACAGACTGATAAAGCCGCCGTAGCTGTTCAATGAGTTGGTAATTCTCCTTTTTTCGCGAGGTATCCCGAGACACACGACAGCACGAGATTGTTTGTGGCAACCTCTTGGCGTGTGCCTTAGCGGATACCCTTTTTAAAGGAGGAGGATATGGTTTGCGTGATTGCAAGACGTCCTTTTCGACATGATGTCGGGGACGTTTATGTAAAAGTTATTTTCGGAAAACCTACTAAAATATTATCTGTATATGTATTACTTCCTGGGAAAATATTTTTTATGCAGGGTGTATCATTTGCTCGACATCGTCAATAACCTCAATGATTTTTGCGCTTTTATCTGTAAGGACGAGTTTTCTTGTTTCTCCCGATCTTAACGCGTTTCTTACAGAGTCGAGCACCTTGGCCATTGCCTGATAGCCTTTTTCGATTGCCTCACTTTCTTCTTCCGGTGTTAGTCCATCAAGCAAGCCATCTTTAAGTAATGCTTCTCTTGTTACATTCCTCAGTCTTTTTTGCTCTTTGAGACGTGCTTCTTCTGTCATGTATCCTCCGCTTTCAATTTCTTTGCCTACTTGATATTTCCGTTTTACCATGTATTACTATTTTTGAGTTGTGCAAATCCCAACAAAAAAAGCCGGGTTGTTGCAAAGCTTTTTCGCTTTGCTAACCCGGCTTTATACTACCGTCGGCCTTTGGACATATGCGACTTACAAAACTTCTGCAGCGCATCTGCATCACCGATCTGAGCCTCTTCCATTGCTTGCGCTAAGGCGATGTATGGAGCATTCTCCAGTTTACCGTGGTAATCCTTAAATGAAAAGCTCGAAAAAAACTCTGTCCCGTCGCTGAGCGTAACCTGACCCCATGCGCCGAAGGGCTTTTCTGTATCAGGTTCGTAAGCTGTTCCGCGGATACGCATAACATCACCGTTTTTGACGAGCAAGCCTGATTCGTGATGCAGTCTTCCGTCAACTTTTGGCGCCGTTTCTGTTACCCCTGCTGCCTTTTTTTTGAAAATACTGAGTATGTCTAACATATCCCTCTCTCCTTTGTTTTTGATTTTTTAATGTTTATGTGTTTTTTGTTTTTGATATGTTGGCGAACGGCTGTCCTTGATGGCACCCGTACAAAAATTAAAAGTGGTTTTCGGACAATCCTACTAAAATATTATCTGCATATGTATTAATTCCCGGGGCAAGAACAGTAACAATCAAATGATATGATAAACAGAAAAAGGTGCAAAAATAGGCTGGATGTTTGTTTGGTTTTTTTATGGGGCAGCATACTCTCGATAGTCTCTGGAACCCCCATAAAATAAATGTAACCAGAAATGTCACGGTATTGAAATTCTGAGTTATAATATAATTATAGGGAGAGTTAATTTGCGGCCCCCTGTAAGGATATATATGCAAACAACAGGAGCAAAAATGAGAATAAACAATTTTTCAAAAAGCCTTCCTCGCCGTTGGCTGAGGGAGGGTATCCACAAAAAAGGAGTATACTATGGCTAAAACTTATGTTCTCGACACTTCAGCTTTAATAAACTATCCCGATATAATCTCAACCATTAAAGGACACAACGTAGTGATCCCCGGCGCAGTCATAAGACAGCTCGACTATCTCAAAAACAGCAATGACGAGAGCGTTGCCTGGTGTTCCCGCAGGGCATCTCAAAGTATAGAGAAATATCAGAGAAAGAACAGAGTAACGATCATGAGTAACATGGGAAACGGACTCGTGGATATGCTTCATAGCGGTGCTGATAATCAGATCGTAGCAACAGGTAGATATCTGAAGAAGCAGGGTCGTAATGTATGCCTGCTGAGCACCGACAGAAACATGAGGATCGCTGCAAGAAAGTATGGAATGGCGGCAGAGACCGGTGATGACAGGGAGAGAAAGGTAAGGATCTGGACGTTTATAACCTGTGTGGTCTTTTCGGTTCCGATGCTTTCGATAATTGCTATAATATTACCTTCATTTATGACCATACCAGCGTTAAAAAACGCTGTTGATACTCTTACAATAACTATGGGTTTAGGCTTTGCGATCACCGTCATACCTCTTATGATAATGGGGTGTTATTGTGGAAGCGGACCATGCCATAGTATAGATGATGATGAGAATGTTATGACCAGCCCTTTTTACTCTTCTTGCAAAGGCAATATATATTACGCTATCTATCATC
>CAYMTB010000367.1:0-2945 GCA_964393225.1 uncultured Syntrophorhabdaceae bacterium | reverse complement strand
TGTACGTCTCGTTGGGATGCGCTTGTTTTTCAACCGCCGTTGCTTTGGCAGTGACTAGACCAAAAATGGAAGTGCCATGCGGAGAATCGCCGCGGAACACCATGTTACCTCCGGAGTCCGGCCCAATATAAGTGGTTTTGAGCAGTTCCGTTTTTCCCGTTTCGTCACTGATCCTGGTGATCCGGACCGCATCTTTCCCGCCATGCAATGTCACCCATGACTGGGGCACGGTCATTGTCACGTTTGCTGCGCCAGTTGAAGTGAGGTTTCCTCTCTGGAATATCATAAGATACGCAATACCTGCTACGGACTGGTTGTCCTGTGCGAGCAGAGCGTTATATTTCTCAAACGTGGTCAGCGGGATGTCACCGGTGATGGTATTTTCGATCCTGACCGGCTGGTTGATGGAGTTCAGGACCGCATGGACTGAACCGGCAACTTTCCCGCTTGACACGTTGATCGTGAGCGGGTCAGTCTCGAACGCCGCACGCTTTGCTGTGCCGGTTATGATGCCATCTTTCAGATCATACTTATCGAAGTAGAAGTTGATCCGGACACCCGGGGATGCATGCTGGTAAACTTCTACGTGGTCAAAGAACGTGGTGACCGTGGCATGGGCCTGCGCTGCGGACGATATATCGATACTGACCGAATTCAGCCCATCCGTATTGTAACTCATCCCCACAAATCCGACTGGGTAACTCTCTGCAACGGTGACACCGGCAAGACCCGCAACCGGTTGCGCTTCCGGAGTGGCGGGTGCCGGAGCTGGTGCGGGGGCAGGCGCTGGGGCCGGTACGGGCGCTGGTGCCGGTGCAGGAGCCGGTGCCGGTGCAGGCGCTGGAGCTGGTGCAGGACCGGGACCCGGGCCCGGATCGGGGCCGGGACCCGGATCCGGTGTAGGGGTTGGAGTTGGGGTTTGGGTTGGTCCTGATACCACGATATAATTAGTCCGTGTGAAGGTGTTGCTTCCCGCAGCATTTGTCGCTCTCAGTGAAACTGTGAAATAACCCCCATAGTTGTAAGTATGGGAAGGGTTCTTCGTTGTGCTATACATTGCATCCCCAAACGACCAGTCCCAGGAAGTCGGGTTGTTAGTCGACGTATCAATGAACGTGACTGCCAGCGGGGCAGTGCCGGAAGTGGGGGTGCCGGTGAAACTGGCGACCGGGGCGATTACTGTGGAACTGACCGTGATGTAATTTGTCCGTGTGAAAGAATTGCTCCCCGCTGAGTTGGCTGCATTCAAAGAGACTGTGTAGGTGCCATCACTGGAATAGGTGTGAACCGGGTTCTTTGTTGTTCCAGATGTTGCATCACCAAACGACCAGTCCCAGGAAGTCGGGTTGTTATTCGATGTATCAGTGAACGTGACTGACAGCGGGGCTTTACCTGTTGTCGGAGTGCCGGTGAAGCTGGCGACCGGGGGTATTACTGTTGAATTGACCGTGATGTAATTTGTCCGTGTGAAGGTATTGCTGCCCGCTGAGTTGGTTGCATTCAAAGAGACCGTGTAGGTGCCGTCACTGGAATAGGTGTGAACCGGGTTCTTTTCTGAAGAGAAAATCCCGTCTCCGAATGTCCAGTTCCATGATCTTGGACTGTATTCTGAACTATCCGTGAATGTCACGGTTAACGGTGGATTGCCGGAGGTGGGGGTGCCGGTGAAGCTGGCGACCGGGGTGATTATAGTGGAATTGACCGTGATGTAATTTGTCCGTGCGAAAGTATTGCTGCCCAACGAGTTGATTGCATTCAAAGAAACCGTGTAGGTGCCATCACGGGAATAGGTGTGAACCGGGTTCTTTTCTGAAGAGAAAATCCCGTCACCGAATGTCCACATCCATGAAGTCGGGGTGCCAGTTGAAGAATCAGTAAACGTAACGTTAAGCGGGGGATTGCCGGCTGTTGGAATGCCGGTAAAGCTGGCGATCGGTCCACCGAGGGCGTATAAATAGCCGTCTATACTTCCGAAATAAACGATACCATTTGCAACTGATGGACTGGATAGTATCCATACCCAGTCTCCTACTGAGTAATCCCAGAGTTTTGCACCTGTATTGGCATTGAGGGCGTACAACTTACCATCCCAGCTGCCAACGTAGACAACACCGTTTGCCACGGCAGGACTTGAAGAAACCGGTGCACCCGTCGTATAACTCCAGATCTTTGTCCCTGTAATGGCATTGAGGGCGTAAATATTATTGTCATCACTTCCCACATAGACAACGCCATTCGCCACTCCTGGACATGAATGTACTCCGCTTCCTGTTGTATAATTCCAGAGTTTTACCCCGGTTGAAGTGTTGACCGCATAGACATTTTTGTCCTTGCTCCCGATGTAGACCGTGCCACCGGAGACCGCCGGGCTGGACTCAATGATACCTTCTGTAGCAAACTGCCATTTCAGCGTGCCGTTGGCTGCGTGTAGTGCATAAAGATTTTTATCCCAGCTGCCCACATAAACGACTCCATCAGAAACTGCCGGGCTCGAATCTACGAAATGACTGGCTGTGTAATCCCAGAGTTTTGCTCCGGTGGAGGCGTTCAGGGCGTAGATCTTATTATCGTTGCTGCCTACATAGACAATCCCATTTGCGACCGCCGGGCTCGAAAATACTTCCCATGTCGTGGCAAAGTTCCAGATAAGAGCTCCCGTTGCAGCATTGAGGGCATAGATGTTTTTGTCCTTGCTGCCAATGTACACCACCCCATCAGCCACCGCAGGACTCGATACAATACCATCGCCAGTGAGATAATCCCAGAGCAGCACACCGGTCGTGGCGTCGAAGGCATAGATCTTCCTGCTGTTGTTGCTGCCAACAAACACTACGCCATTACTAACCACGGGAGAAGACCCCCCAAAAATCCCTGAGTCCATAATATTATTTTTCCATTTCAGGTTGTTTGTCGGAGTTATTCCACCATCAGAATAAACTCCGGTA
>CAYMTB010000366.1:0-2975 GCA_964393225.1 uncultured Syntrophorhabdaceae bacterium | reverse complement strand
TTATTGACATGCTCCGCGGCCCTGCCATATCGTCACCCCACTCTTTGTCGGAACAGATCGAGTATATAATGAAACGCTGGGGGGTTTTACTGCGAAAATTCCAGTATCGAATCCTGGGAAGTCTTGACCTGATGAAAGAAGAAGAGAAAATAGCCTTTACAGGGCCGGGGCCTATGGAAGTCCTGAGCATGGAAGCCTTGAGGCTCATCGGAATTGACCTTGAAACTGAACAATTCAGCCCTGACCTTGACTGGATGCCGCGGCTTGTTTTAATTGCCAAGAATATCTATGTCTGGATGGATCAATTATCAAAAAAGTATGGACAGCATATCACACGCCTCAACCAGATCCCGGATGGAGAGCTCGATATGCTTCAAAAGCAGGGCTTTACAGGGTTGTGGCTTATAGGTGTCTGGGAGAGAAGCCCCTCATCACAGGAGGTCAAACAATTATGCGGTAATCCCGAGGCGGTGTCGTCTGCATACTCGCTGTTTGACTATACAATTTCTCATGACCTGGGCGGCGAAGAGGCTTACCAGGGTTTGAAGGACAGGGCCTGGGAACGGGGCATCCGCCTTGCCAGTGATATGGTGCCAAACCATACCGGTGTTTTTTCAAAATGGACAATAGAACACCCGGACTGGTTTGTTTCCCTCAACCATAATCCTTTCCCGTGGTATTCATTCAATAAACATGACCTTTCGCCGGACGGGCGGATCGGCATCTTCATCGAAGACCATTATTTCGATCGTACCGATGCGGCAGTGGTGTTTAAACGGGTTGACCGGCAAACAGGCGATGAAACATATGTCTATCACGGGAACGACGGAACGAGTATGCCCTGGAATGATACAGCACAACTCAATTATCTTAAGCCGGAAGTCCGCGAAGCCATGATTCAGACTATTCTCCATGTTGCCCGCAAATTTTCAATTATCCGTTTTGATGCAGCCATGACATTGACGAAAAAACACTATCAGCGACTCTGGTTTCCTGAACCGGGCAAAGGGGGGGCAATACCAACCAGGGCAGAATACGGCTTAACAAAAGATCAGTTTAATAAACTTGTACCGAATGAGTTCTGGCGGGAGGTTGTGGACCGGATTGCCGTTGAGGCGCCTGATACACTGCTTATGGCGGAAGCATTCTGGCTGCTCGAAGGTTACTTCGTACGCACCCTCGGGATGCACAGGGTATACAACAGCGCTTTTATGAATATTTTGAGGGATGAAGACAACGCGAAATACCGTACTGTCATGAAAAATATTCTTGAATTTGATCCGGAAATCCTCAAAAGACTTGTGAATTTTATGAATAATCCTGATGAAAAGACTGCTGTTGAGCAATTTGGTAAAGATAAGAAATATTTCGGTATCTGTACTATGATGGTAACCATGCCGGGCCTCCCGATGTTTGGCCATGGTCAGGTTGAAGGATACACGGAAAAATACGGGATGGAATACAGCAGGGCCTATTGGGATGAAATACCCGATACATATCTTGTCCAGCGTCATGAAAAAGAAATATTCCCTCTATTGCATAAAAGGCATCTCTTTGCGGGTGTAGAAAATTTTCTTTTGTATGACTTCTTTTCAGATCATGGAAATATCAATGAGGATATCTTTGCATTTTCTAACAGATACAACAACGAGCGTACTATTGTTGTGTACAACAATAAAAATAGTAATGTAACGGGGTGGATAAAGACTTCGGTTGCCTATTCAGCGAAAAAAGGATTGGATGGAACGAGGATACTGTCCCGGGAAACCTTGGGAAATGGACTAAATTTCAATACCGGCAGCAATTATTTCACTATTTTCAAAGATTATACAACCGGCCTTGAATATATCATAAATAACAGAGAACTCTTTGACAAAGGCCTTTTCATGGAACTGGGACCCTACGATTACCATGTATTTATTGATTTTTACGAAATTCAGGATAACGAAAGGCAGCATTATGCATCCCTCGCCTCGTATCTTAAAGGACGGGGTGTCCCGAACATTGACGAAGCGCTCCATGAGGTGTTTCTGCAGCCGGTTCACCGCAGCTTTGGCGAACTGGTAAATGCTCATACCCTGAGGAAATACATCGCGATCTATGATGATTTTTCTTACAAAAATATTAAAAAGATTCCTGAAGAATTCATTAGTGAGATTGAAGGAAAAACAGAAAACCTCCTTAGTGAAATCACGTTCTTCCTTAATATTTCGGGTGATGAGTTAAAAGTTACCCGCGATATAACACATATTACAGAAGCAATTCTCGGGTTATCTCACATAAAGAAAAACTTCACCTCATCAAGGGACAGGAAAAGCAAAGACGTAATCACATATGTTCAATCTTACTTAAAAGACAATCGGGATTTCCTTTACACCATTTTTGGATGGTTGTTTGTCCACAGGTTAGGATATATCGTTGATAATGAAACTGAGCGGTCTGCCTTAAGCCGGAGCTGGATTGACGAATGGAAGCTCGGTCTAATTATCACCGATACACTAATGGAATGCGGCTATGATGAACAGCAAAGCATATGGTCTCTGCTGACGGCAAAAATCCTGACAACCCACCAGTCCTGTCTTATCAAATCAAAGGAAGGGCACATTCTTACATTGCTCGAATCCCTGTTTTCAGACCCGGAAGTTCAGCACTTTCTGCAAATAAATCGCTACAAGGAAGCCCTCTGGTTTAATAAAGAATCCTTCGAGCAGCTTATAAGATGGATTTTTATCGTTTCAATTATTACGCTCTTTTCAGACCCTTCGCTGTCGGCACGCGACGCAACAGACGAGGTTATTTCGCATTTTAAAACAGTCAATCAACTTCTCAATATATCCGAACAATCGGATTACCAGGTCGAAAAACTGCTGGAAATAGCAAAGACCGGTGAGATTGACCGGTCTTTGCTATTATCAAAATGAAAAACTAATCTGCCAAATCGCTGGTATCTTCTTTATTGCTTGCAGCAGAAACAG
>CAYMTB010000365.1:0-2979 GCA_964393225.1 uncultured Syntrophorhabdaceae bacterium | reverse complement strand
AAGAAGTGGGCAATGTCTTTGGACTTACCCGCGAACGTATCCGTCAGATTGAGAACAAGGCCCTGAGAAAACTGCAACACCCATCAAGACAGAAGAGACTGGAGATCTTCCATGAGTGACTCTATGCCTCCGGTCACCTTTTGATACCGGCAAAAAGTTTCTGTAAGGTTTTTTGCCTGTATCAGTCTATCCCAGAGAAGAAATACAAATGTTCGAATAGAGCGGATTAGACATTTCTGTATCTCTTTTTTCTGTTGACTGATGATGATTTACGCATCGGTTTATCTGCCAGAGTCCTTTCCATAAGCTTATCCTTATAATTGGCCTCAGCCTCATCAACAAGAAATTTAGCCTCATCAAGGATCATCTCGTATGTCTCTTCTTTTAAAATCCTTTTTGCAACAGTTACAAAAGCTCTTTCAATAGAAACAGGACCTTTTTTGTTATTTAATTTTTCCTCAATATCTTTTTGAGTCAATTATTACCACCTTGTATGGATATTTCTTTAGCAGACCAATAATCTCTTTTTTCACAACTTTTTAATAACGTTTCTGGGCAATGTAACAACGTCATATAGATTGCTTAGAATTGAAGTTTTTACTCGATTTTGTCCTTATTCATAGTGAATCGCCATTTGCAGAATAGCTCGTTAGGATGAGGATCAGGAGGGGCAAATAAGCATTCGACCTTAATGTCCTTGTCGACTTCCTCGATGATGCTCTTGAATTCACCTAAGTGCATATCCTTGCAGTCGTATTCTCCCACTCCCTTTTTCAGCCGAGCCTCCTGAGAGGCGCAATGGGGAATTGAAACTATGATTTCCTCGTCTTTCGCATTGATTTCATAATTTGATATCATTGTCCACGGGTAATACCGAAAAACCCTGGCAAGGGCCTTAAGTCCCTTTTCCTCGATGGAGAATTTCTTTTTGATTTCCCGGGTCATAATCTTCCCCATTCTGTGCCACACTTCTTCGTTCATCTTGATCGCAGCGTCGTAGCCAAAGGTGTGTTCTACTCCGAGAAACCAGAATCCATCAGTTCTTCTGAACAAATCCACCATAAACTCTATATATGGCCTAAGTTCCTCATTTTCGAATTGAGGTATCTCCATGTTGGGTTTTCCTCCTTTGCCGTATCAGATGTAAAAAGTGTGTAGGAAAAGATAAAATGTTCACTATCCTACCACAATTTATTGTAACACTTTCAGAATTTGTTTCTCAACTTTTTGACCGATCCACGAAAACTGTACAAGCTATTATGATAGTCTCCTGGGCTTTCAAGCCAAGCGGCAGTATATTAATTCCAGTAATTAGCAGTTCTTCCTAATATGCCTAAGGCTTGCCTTGTGATAGACATGTCTTCCTTCTCATCTCTCATCAACACCACGAGAACAATGCTCAGCTTCTGCATATTACCGGGGGAGGGGTGAAAACTTAAGGAGTATAATATAAAATATGGGAAAACTGGGATTTCCGTATTGCCCACATTCCCACATTATTTTCTATGGGGATCTACTTTTTCCTCACCCCCCATCCATGTTCAGCAAGAAACGGTGTAATTATCGATATCGGCACAGAACTGGAAACATGATCTTGCTGCTCCACCAACTATTGAAATCTCACCACCCATTTCAAGACCGCCGGAAGTTTTGAAAAAAAAATCTCTTAAAAACTTTCTGCCGATATCACAATCATATTATCTCCCTCCATGTATAGAAATTAATCTAATAGCTCCATCAAATTCTATACAAGAGGAGGAAACACCATGCGTCACGACTATCTATGCCTAAATAGCCAGTAATACAGGCTTATGCCTCACCACAACAAAGCAAGGAAATGCCTACCGTGATATGTTACCAGTTGAGGCGGTTGAGGAAACAACAAATCCTATTGCAACAGTTTCTGTGAAAGTTTGTGCAGTTCCGGATTCGCCAGTGCCAGAATCTTTTTCTTGACCACCCGTGAGTAGTACTCCCGCTCTGTTTTGCTCAGTTTTTCGCCTATCAGTCTTTTCAACACCAGCTCTTTTTGCTTCGGCGAGAATATCTGAGATAGGGCAAGTTGGAGGTCATGACCATCTTTCATTGAGAGCAGTTCAGTGAGTCCGGCCTGTATTTCCGCGCGGTAGCTGTTAAATGTAGTCTTTATACGCTCACTGGACATTGTCTGGTCAAGGAGGGTGAAATCTTCATCGTTTTTTAGTTTTTCACGGAAATACAGAAAATCTCGATCGTCCTCCGCCTTGAATTGTTTCCGGAGTAAAGCTATTTCGGGGGATGTCAGGTGCATGATCTCATATACCGCCAGGGACATAACAATAAAAGAGTCGAGTCCGGCTGTCCCCTGTGGCCCGACGTGTCTCAACACATCTGTATAATTGAACCACTGTTTTTCTATACTGGTGGCCAGCATCACAGGAAATCCTTCCCGGAGACGGATGTCTTTGTTCTGCACAACCTCGGCCAGAGTTGAATTTGCAGTTTGCATGTCGTTTTTTTCAAATACCGGAAAACCAAGCATCTCCAGTCGTTCATACAGGTTTTTTTCGGTCATGGGCGATCCCCCTCTTTAATTCTCTCCAGAAAAAGGTCCAGGTTCCTGTTTATCTTGTCCTCTGAGATCGAATAGGACGCTGTTTCTCTGTTCCTTCCTTCCAACTTCTTCACGTCTATAGCAACCCCTCTGTACTTCACAAGCGCGAGGCAGTCATCGATGTCCACATTGCTTTTAAAGACATCGAAAACAAATATGTCTTCTGATTTCCACCTGTGTGTTCCGGTCTGTACATACCCGATAGCCTTCAGGCTCCTGGTCAGATATTCATATTCTTTAACATCCGGTACAATCAAATCTATGTCTTTTGTGCTGTCCTTGATACCAAGAAGGGTCATCGCAGTGCCCCCGCAGGCGATAAGGTGACCCTTTATTCTCAGATAGCTATTCCAGCTTACGAATCTATCAAGCAGATTGTCTTTGCT
>CAYMTB010000364.1:1806-2995 GCA_964393225.1 uncultured Syntrophorhabdaceae bacterium | reverse complement strand
GTAATTGATAATCTTAGCAATGAAACAAACCTTGCATCGATGGACTGGCAGGAATTTGAAAGTCTTATTGCTGAGTTATTTCAGAAAGAATTTGCCGAGAAAAATGCAGAAGTCAAAGTAACTCAATCAAGTCGGGATCGTGGTGTTGATGCTATTATTTTTGACCCTGATCCAATCAAGGGTGGCAAATTTGTTATACAAGCAAAACGTTATACTAAAACAGTCGATGTTAGCGCGGTGAGAGATTTATGCGCAGTTGTTAAAAAGGAGGGTGCCTCAAGGGGGATTTTAGTGACAACCAGCAGTTATGGTGCTGATGCATTTACTTTTGCTCAAAATGAACCTATCACTTTATTAAATGGGTCGGAGCTATTAGGTCTATTGGCTAAACATGGTTATAAATTTAGAATAAATATTGCTGAAGCAAGAAAGCTACTGAAAGAAACAGAATTAATACAGAAATAACAAAGTACTTGGGCCTGATAAAAGAGCAAGGAATCAAGTCTCTTCTTGACTCATTGGCGATGTCGGATACCACGATTCAAGTGGTAATCATCAATTCAGTTATAATCTCTTCAACCATATTTTAACCGCTATAATCATGAAACAGATTACAAATGCCCAGTAGCCGTAAGTATAAACGGCATTCCCTCTCAAGCTGTTTGTATATTCCACGATACCGGGAGCGATGAATAATATAAGAGAAATGATAATGATGCCTAAAACAAGACTGACAACCACATCGCTCGGATAATGAACGCCCAAATGGGGACGCAGGTATATCATGGCCGGAATCATCCAGCCGAGGAGAAGCACATATATATAACCGAACTGGAAACAGATAAGGCTTATAGATATAGTCGTCCATAAAACATGACCCGATGGAAAACTTTCAAATTGCTTTGATGCATAACAGGTATCACGATTCTCAATCTTTATATTCAGATCCTGTTGCAGTTGGTCATTCGCGTAGGGGCGTCTCCGCCTCACATAGGTTTTACAGAAAAGAAATATAATAATGCCGATCAGCGATGCCAGCATAAGCTGAATTGTCAGTTGTTTTAACGGTTCGCTGTTGAGCAGTTGCCCCGCAATCGCGGTAATGAATAAAAACATCATCCAGAACATGGCATCGCCCGTAAATATCAATGCCTTTATGGGAAGAGAATTTTTATAGGGCCTTTGATAA
>CAYMTB010000364.1:0-1706 GCA_964393225.1 uncultured Syntrophorhabdaceae bacterium | reverse complement strand
CCGCTGGCGGGGGTTGGGATGGATATTTTCAGGAATAATCGGGGACGGTTCTATTTAATTGCTATTTAATTGAGATCATCAGCAAACCACCGTCATTACTTATCCGGCATACCCATGTATTCGTAACCTGAAGGTCATCTACGACCGGGGTTCCCTGCCGGACTTCTGGCTTCCGGCGATTAGGGAATAATGGGGACGTTTTGTTTTTCGTAAAATCTTCCCTAACTCCTCTTTATACCCTGAATAACCTAAAGGTCACTAGGGGGTACGCGATAAAAGAGGGGGATCTCATGGAAGTTTTTTAGGAGAAGTAAATGGTCACAGCACTGGAACTTTTATCACCGGCAGGTAGCGCTGATATCGGAATTGCCGCCATTGATCACGGTGCGGATGCCGTGTATATCGGCGCGCCAAAATTTTCCGCCAGGGCCGACGCGGGAGTGAGTGTTGCCGATATTACCCGCCTGATCCGGCATGCACACCTCTATTACGCCAAGGTCTATGTGGCACTCAATACCATCCTGACGAACTGGGAGCTTGCCGAATCCCTCGCTATCATCAATGAGGTCTATCAATTGGGTGCCGACGCTCTGATTATTCAGGATGTGGGTTTGCTGGAGCTTCCTTTGCCCCCCATTCCGCTGATTGCCAGCACCCAGATGCACAACAACACTGCCGAGAAGGTACGGTTCCTGGAGGCCGTGGGCTTTAAACGCGTGATCCTCGCCAGAGAGCTCTCGCTTGAAGAGATTGCCGACATTCGCAGTGAAACCAGCAAAATAGAACTGGAAGCCTTTGTGCACGGGGCATTGTGTGTTTCCTACAGTGGGCAATGTTATATGAGTCAGGCCGTGGCGGGCCGTAGCGGCAATCGCGGTGTCTGCGCCCAGCCGTGCAGGTCTCACTACACCTTGATGGACAGCGACGGAAACGTTATTCAAAAAAACAAATATCTGCTCTCCCTTAAAGACCTTAATCTGATGAATAAAATACCGGAGCTTATTGCGGCCGGGGTTACCTCCTTTAAAATCGAAGGAAGATACAAGGGGATTGAGTATGTAAAGAATGTCACAGCCGCCTACCGGCAAGCCATCGACCGGTTTATCAGCGGTCATGCCGATTACCGCAAGAGCAGTTCCGGTGCGAGCGCCCTCACCTTTTCACCGGATACGGAAAAGACATTCAACCGTGGCTATACTCAATACTTTATTGCAGCCCTTGGCGAAAAGGTTGCCTCTATTGACACGCAGAAAGCCATCGGACAGACTGTGGGTGAAATCACAGGGAAGGGGAAGGATTTTTTTCGCATGGTGCGCCATGATCTGCAAAACGGCGACGGACTTTGCTTTTTCACAAAGAAAAATGATCTGGCCGGATTTCGTGTGGACCGGGTGGAAAAAGAAAAAATTTACCCCAATAACATGAAGGGACTGGAGACAGGCACACCGCTATATCGCAACCATGACATGTCCTTTACCCGAATCCTGAAGAAAGCGTCCGGCGTTCGCCGCATCGCCGTGGAAATGAATTTCAGGCAGGAGAATAAATTAATCCGCCTGACGCTGAAAGACGAAGACGGCAATGAGGCCGAAGTGGCAAAGGAGGTTTTGTTTGAGCCATCCCGTGATCCGGCACGTGCCAGAAAGCAGATTGAGAAACACCTGACCAGCACCGGCAACACTCCCTACCTTGCGGCAAGGCTGAAC
>CAYMTB010000363.1:0-3005 GCA_964393225.1 uncultured Syntrophorhabdaceae bacterium | reverse complement strand
GGTCGGCAGCCGATATAAAATACTGTCCGGCTTTTGTCTGCGTCCGTCTGCGGCTAATATAAGGTTTTTCATATGTTTTCTGACATTACCGCTGCTTCAGAACCATGATCTTCCGCAATAATGATACCATGTTTTATAATATAATCTTTAATAAAGCCCGCCTCATCATCTTTTGTTTTTAAGTTTAAATCTATTTTAGCTTCTTTCAAATGGTCAAGAATCTCTTTATATACCGGACCTTCCTTGATATGCATACGCTTGAGATCGATCCCCGTAAGAAGGGGTTTATAGGAATCTTTATAGGTAATATAGTTCGATATGGATTTTTTTATCTCTTCTGATCTTGTTTTTGACATGATAAAAAGTTTTGCCTCTAAAGAAAGGGGCTCAAGCTGTTTGTAGATTTCACTCTTTTTCATCATCTGCAGACCGATGGCAAATTTGAGCATTGTTTCTCCTATATGTTTTGCGTTTTCAATAAGCCGTTCCTTGAAGCTCTCTGTCGTTTCTGTTTTTCTGCAGAACTCAAGGATATCCTCTTCTTTTACGTGGTCTACGAGTCCCAGGACATAAAACTGGATCCTGTCGCACAGTTTCCCGCTATAGAGCAGTTCATACCATTTCAGCACATTGTGCATATTAATAAACAGCCTCTCCTTGTCCTTGCCGAATGCGAGGGTGGGGTATATAAACCGGAGCAGATCAAGTTCATGCAATCTTTTCAGAATTTTTTCAGGGCCGTCTTCCATAAGGGTGAGAGTAAGCTCGGTCCAGATCCTTTTACCCTTTATCTTTGAAAGAAAGTTCATCTTTATCGCATTTTTTATGAGATTAAGCGTATGTTTTCCAATGTGAAAACCGAACCTGTATTCAAACCTTATCGCCCGGAAAACCCTTGTAGGGTCTTCAACAAAGCTCAAACTGTGCAATACCCTGATAGCCCTCTCCTTTATGTCTCTCTGAGCACCGAAGAAGTCGATTAATTGCCCGAAGGTGTTTTTGTTGAGGGCTATAGCAAGAGTGTTTATGGTAAAATCCCTCCGGTGCAAATCAAGTTTGAGCGAACTGTGTTCCACTGTCGGGAGTGCTGCCGGTGCTTTATAATATTCGAGCCTGGCCGTTGCGATATCAACCTTGAAGCCGTCCGGGTATATTACCTTTGCTGTTGCAAACTCTTTGTGCGGCCTTACTTTCACCTTGAACATCTCTGCCATTGCCTCGGCAAATACGATTCCATCACCTTCGATGACAATGTCGATATCATAATTCTCATTACGTAAAAGGAGGTCCCTTACAAAACCCCCCACAAGATAGGCATGATATCCCATCTTATCGGAGAGGTTCCCTATTTCACTGAGTTTATTCAATGTTTCCCTGTCCAGCCTTTCTTCCATCAGCTTCTTTACGTTTTTGCGTTTTTCATACATATCGTGGAACTCAAGCTTACCAATGACTGCCTTTGTGATTTCATCCTCTAATATTCTCAGCAGGTCTGTTCTGGTAATTGCTCCCACCAGCTTCCCTTCTTTTGTAACCGGCAGGAATCTCTGATTATTCCCGATGAGAAATTCCTTTACCTTTTCAATGGAATCCTCCGGTTTGACCGTTGAAGTCTCGGTAGACATGTATTCCCGCACGGGTATGTTTTCCAGTTTGTGGAACGCCGCCTTTTCGACAATCTGTTTTGTAATTACGCCTACAACCTTTTCGTTCGACACGACGGGCAGGGCGTTTATGTTGTATTTGACCATAATGCTCTTTGCTTCAGCAATGGGACATTCGGCGTCAATTGATTTTACAGGGAAGAACATGATGTCCTTTGCCTTCCAGGGAGGTTTGATATTGTATTTGAGAAGCCGTATAAGTTTATCCTTGGCTTCTATGATGGTCATATTTTTCACTGTAGAAGAGGCGGCTTCCTTGTGGCCACCGCCTCCAAACAGAGATAGGATATACCCCGCATCAACCTCTGTTATTCTACTCCTCCCGATCATGTATACCCTGTCTTCCATCCTGAAAAGGGCGAAGACGACATTGATGTTCTCCATATCCCTGAATTTATGAACCACTACCGCAAGGTCACCTACATATTCTTCTGTCGAACCCTCAGTGATCACTATGTCTACGCCGTTTATATTATAGACGGAGGCATTGCTGATGAGGTCATTCAGAAGGAATACCTGTTCCGGTGTCAATTCTTTTACAAGCATATCTGAAACGATATTTACATTTGCACCCTTTGAAAGAAGGTAGGATGCGGCTGCGAAATCTTCTATTGTGGTGGAAGGGAAGAGAAAGCTTCCCGTTTCTTCATATATGCCGAGCATGATCACTGTTGCCTCTTCCGGGGATATGGCAAGATTACGATCCTTAATGATGGATATTAGAATTGATACTGTTGCACCTGCATTTCTTATAAATTCTACATCACCCTTTATATCGTCATTGGTCGGGGGGTGGTGGTCATAAATATGAATTTTGGCTTTGCCTGCTTCCACAACCTTTGCGAATTCCCCGATCCTTCTTTTCTGCCTGGTATCGACAAGTATAAGCGTATCGATTGCGTCATAGTCGATACGCTTCGTTTTTTCGATATCAAATATATAGAGGGTGGAGTGAATGAGAAATTCTCTCAGGGTTTTTTCCTGTGAGCCCGGGAATGTAAGGATCGCGTCCGGGTATAGTTTTTTCGCAGCAACCATTGAGGAGAGTGAATCGAAGTCAGCATTATTATGTGAAGTGATAACTTTCATGACCAATATTATTAGTTATTAGCGGTGATTATGCAAGAACGAAATATGGTTCCACAGGATGAAATTGCTTGCAAAGGGTGTTGCCGGCAAGACTGGAAAAATTAACATTAAACTGAAAGAATAAAACTTCACCAGAAAACTTTTATCTGATATACTCTACTTCTGCTAATGCAGAAGGATAAAATAAAACATACACGATGCCTCATTAGAGATCGGCGACCCTATGATTGATGCGCAGCACCGGGGCCTTTT
>CAYMTB010000362.1:0-3007 GCA_964393225.1 uncultured Syntrophorhabdaceae bacterium | reverse complement strand
ACGCTGCACATATCCCGCATGCCTTGCACCATGCCTTAAAAATATCAATGTTCGGGGGTTTTTTCTTCTTAGAATCCGGCATTTTTGGTCCTTCTTGGGAAGTTTTAATGAGTCTGGATATTTAATACTACAGTGCATACAATCGGTCAAGACTTTTTGCAACTATTTCCAGCAAAATATAATACTGCTACACCCTTTCTCATATACAGTTTGTTATCGGAGGGTAAATGTTTTACTGAAATCTCATTAATATTTATTAAGTGGATGGGATCAAGCCCTTTTTGCTATGCAGCAACAGTCGGAGAGAAAGGAAACTGAAAGACGGTGGAGCTGTATATCCAGAAACAGGGAAAACCAAAGGAAGAACTGAGGGAATTACCGCTCTTCCCAGACTTTGATGCCCTGCAGCTTGCCAAAGGGTCATTCATTTTCATAAGAAGATATATTTTATACCGTCATCCTGAAATTTATTTATTGATAATTGTGAAATAAGTGGTATAAATAAACTTATATATAAACTCTAGAAAATCTTGTAGGTGCTGATTGGCAGTTTCGACGAAACATCCGTTTTTCATTTACCAATTTTCTTACGTTTTAACCTCATCTTCCAAAAAACAAATTTTGATTTTCCAGGGAGGCCGGCCAGTCTCCAATGCTTTCTGATAAACCCAAAAAAATATCACAGAACATAGAAGGCGCCAGCATAGATAATGCAGCACCAGCTATTGCAGGGACATTTCCGCCCTGGATAAGAACCTTTCTAACCCGCTACCTGGAAATTATATTCGTGGTGACCGTTGCTATTATGATTTTTGTCATTTTTTATTTCTTCCCTTACAAAATCGCCTTTTTAAATTTCTTTTACCTGCCTATACTTCTCGCCGCATATTTCCTAGGCAAAAGGAAAGCGGCAACGGGCAGTGTACTGTGCATTCTGCTCGTCATGTACTGTGTTCTTTTCTATCCGGACTGGTTTGCCATTGAGTCCGGTAAATTAAATATCATTTTGCTTGTTTCCACCTGGGGTTGCTTTCTTGTAATTACCAGCATCATGATAGGAACTATACAGGAAAAGCTCAATATAGGCTTTGAAGAAACCCGCCACCTTTATGAAGAACTAAAACGAAGCAGAGTTGCCGAAGATATGAAGGAAAAGGTGGAAAAAACGCTTTACACCACCATGGATCCCGTTGTAGCAAAACTTGCAACTCAAGGGAAGCTGCGTTTTGAAAAGCGTGAAATAAGTATCATGTTTACTGACCTTACCGGCTTTACAACATACTCCGACCAGAATCTCCCGGATAAGGTCCTTGAAGAACTGAATGCCTTTATCGGCCTGGTTGAGCCAATTATCGAAATGTATCGTGGTCATATCGACAAATACATGGGCGATGGGATCATGGTAGAATTCGGAGCTCCTATCGATTACGATCAGCATGCGCTTATGGCCGTCCTTGCCGGTTTGAAGATGCAGGAAGCTTTACAGAAAGCGAACTTACCCTGGCGGCTCCGTGTGGGTATAGCCACCGGGCACACAATTATCGGTATGTTTGGCGCAAAAAGACAGGCATACAGCGCCCTCGGTGATAAGGTAAATGTGGCAAAACGTCTGGAAGAAATCTGTGAACCGGATTCAGTTTATATTGACGAAAAAACATATATGTCAGTCAAACCCTTTGTTCACACAAGAAAACTGCATAACATGGGTTACGGACGTCATAACGACCAGGGGTTTCTCGAACGTTTGAGCAACCTTGAAGAACAATTAGCCAATCAAAAAGAAAATGCCGGGATTCTCTATGAAATCGGCAAGATCTATTTTGAATTGAGGGACGCATCAAACGCAATACATTATTTTGAGCAGGCGCTTGCGCTGGAACCGGACTCGACAGAGATAAGACTTGCCTATGCTGATGCGAACCTCAAGAAAGACGAGTTCGAAAAAATCCAGCTCAAAGGTAAATCTTATAAGATCAATGTTTATGAAGTAACAGGCATAATAAACAGATGGTACATCCCCGAAATAATTCCACCGTCCCTTTCTGCGAAATACAAGGCTATCGAAAAATATATCGAGGTCCCGGAAGATCTGATACTCTCCATTGAATCTCTTGATGCATCTATTGGACATGGTTTCTTTGTGGGTGCGCTTTCTTATGCTATCGCCGACAAAATGAATCTCGATGACAATTTGAAAAAAACTATTTTGCAGGCCGGCTATATGCAGGCTATCGGTAAAGAGGCTGTTCCCCACAATATTTTAAACCGTCCTGGCAGCCTGATGGAAAATGAAATGAAGCTGCTCGAAAAATACGTAAACGAAAGCGTTTCAACTCTGAAAAGATTAGGGTATGTAAATGAACAAATCCTCGACATTGTAAAACATCAGCATGAGTTCTGGAACGGGGGCGGGTATCCCGATGGTCTCAAAGGTGAAGAAATCCCTGTCGGCGCCCGTATAACATCTATCGCAGGAGCTTATAGCGGACTGACATCATGGCGTCCCTACCATGAACCCTGGGACGCCCGCCTTGCATTGAGTGAGATTTGGAAGCATGTGGAAAAAGGATACTACGATCCGGACATAGCCAACGTACTTTTTGACATCATCAAGTTTGACTCCTGATGTCGAAAGTAAACACCATTAATATTCATGCCAAAGTGTTTCTTGTAAAATTCTGATATCGTACTCAAAAAATGTCAATAATATATTAATCATTACTGCTTGAAACGCGGTACAAAGTGCTCACTTGTAAAAACTCTCTTTTAAGGAAGCTGTTAATACCATCTCCTGCTGAAAAAAATTACGATCAAAAATCTGCACCTTCAACCCATAATAAACGGAATATTTTTATAAATATTGGCTCATTGGCGAGGCTTGCACACACCTCCAAACAAATGAAATAATGAATCTTGAAAAGTATTTATTACCGCTTGAAATAGCCTCCCATGTAATAAGACCTTTGCATAATTTCAGTTTCCTGGCTTTTCCATCTTTATGATCATA
>CAYMTB010000361.1:0-3012 GCA_964393225.1 uncultured Syntrophorhabdaceae bacterium | reverse complement strand
ATAGATGTATAATGTCTAAATTATCATCTTTTTTTTGTCAAGAAAATTTTTACTGTGCAATGTGGGTATGGTAAAGATATTTGTCGGACGTGAATTGTGTGTATTACGGATTGAAGTATTTCATTTTCGCTGACTTTGATTTTTTGTGGATAGCAGAAAGAAGTCTTTGCTGATAACATCTACAAGTCAATGATTTTCGATTCGGGATTAAAGTGAGGATTACCACTTAAAATCTTCAAAGATGTATTATGCTGCGGGCCACGCAGATATGGACTTCTTCTCCCGTAATAATGACAAAAAAGCGGTTGAAGAAAATACTTTCACCGCTTGAATGGCGTGGATTATAAGACTATGCCAGGAAAATAGTCCTGACCATACTCACTAATTTATTTCACCATCATCCCCGATGTGAATACTGAAGTTATTGGCTATTTCTTATCCTTCTCCATCCCTCTGGAAAATAAAAAGGCCAATAGGCCCAGAACCATATTCATTAGCATTAAAGGCCAGGGAGTGGAGACGTTGGTGGCAAGGTAAACTTTAAAAGTGACAAAGAAAACTAATCCACTGTTAATAATGACTGCAAGGAATAACGTCCAATTAGTCCATCTTTCTCCCCACCGGAAAGGAATAAACAACACTACTAAGCAAATAAACCCTAATGTAATTCCTCCAGCTCCTAATCCTTGCATCAGCGCAAGAATAATGAGTTGAATCCCTCGATCGAGTTCTGCCCAGTTTTTCCCGATGACTTGTGCGTGGTATGGCATCATTTGTTGAGAAAAAAAGTAAACGAATCCTCCGGCTATAGCCATAATTGTATTCAATAAATAAAGTCCAAACCCAATTTTGTGTCTTAGTTTCATAACCCCTCCATTGTCTTTAAATAGATTAAAAAAGTTTACCGGGTAGGAAAATCAAGAAACAATATTCCGCCAGCCTGTTACACTAAAACCGGTTTGAAAATATGTTGCTTGTTCATACGTGAACAGTGAACCTGTCTATTTTTTTTGTCAAGCAAATCTTGCCCACAGAACGTGAGGTGTGAATTGTGTTTATTACCAATTAAAGTCTAGCATTTTTATCGGGGTTGACGGTTTATTGATTTCAGGAAGTTAAAAGTAAAAAAATTACTGTACCACATACTGAATCTCATTCATCGAAGATTCGGGGGGGGGATGTCAGAAGTTGACCTCTCCCCGTCCCGATATGATTTTTTATTTGATCTTTGCTTCACCCGTCAGGATCTTTGACAGATACTTGCCCAGTGCGAGTAGTGTCTGCACGGGAGGTAATCCCCATGCCTCAGGAATAACTGAGCAGTCGCAGACGTGCAGATTGTCATACCGCGTCTCAAGATTCGTATCCACGAACTCGCCGAGCTTCACGGTCCCTCCCGGATGAGCGGCAAAGTACCAGGTCTGGTAGATGCTCTTGCAGCCTGATTTCTCAAGGATCTTCCTGGAAATATCACCGCCGTGGTCCAGTCTCTGCCGGTTTTTCTTATCAAGCCACTTGAGAACCTGACCGCCATCAGTAAGCCTGCCGCCTAAATTGTCCCTTAACTTAACCATGATCCTAACGGTATGCTTACCCTTGAAAAGCTGGTCAAACCTGAGCTTTTCCAAGGCAAACATATTTTCCACCAACCACCCTCCCACGTCCATATCCGTGAAAAGGAGACCTTCTTCGGCAATATTCATCCCTGTCTGCATGGGTATCTCATGCTCCGTGTTCAGGTTTTTGTTCTCACCGCACACAGTGATGAGAGGATCGAAAAAGAAATTGTACCCTACTTCCTTGATACCTGTTGCCCTGAGGATGACCGGTGTTCCGATTCCTCCTGCGGCGAGGACGATCTTTGGGGCATACGCCTTGAGCAGCCTGCCATCTTTTTTGAACTCAACGCCAACGGCCTTTTTCCCTTCCAGGAGGACCCTAGTCACTCTTGCCTCAGTGAGAAGGGTAGCACCTTCAAGCAGAGCTTCCCGAACCCACATCAGCGCACTCCACTTGACATCCCTGGAACAGCCCCAGAAGCCATACTCGTAATCAGGCGTCCATCTATCCTGAATGATGTACTTGTCCAGCTTGTTCCAGTTGTAGCCCAGGCTCTGCGCGCTCTCCCAGATGCTCCTGGCTTTGGAAGTAATTATGCGGTCTTGGAGAGGCCCGACGAAGGGCAGATCAGCTTTAACCTCCTCTGCCTCCTTACTGAGATCGATGCCGTGTCTCTTGAACAAATCTATCTGAACGGGATAGGAGGTGCCATAATAAAACATGGTGCTGCCGCCGGTTACTATGCCGCGTAACATCCCGAGAAGTTGAGGTGTAAACAGCATACTCTTGAAAGGTATCATACCCCCCTCAATAGCCCGGAAAAATGAATTGGTCGGCGGCTTATTTTTGCCCCACTCGAGCATCAGTACCTTCTTCGTCTTGGCCATCTCTCTGGCTACTGTTGCTCCGCCGGCTCCTGTACCCACCACGATCACATCATAATTATCTTTTGAAATAAAGTTAACCTTATCACCCATGTTCAAATTCTTCCCTTCCCGTGATATTTTCTTAACCTTTTCCTCGTTCGATCTTAGGTAAGGTCATGTCCAGAACAAAACGCACCAGCAACAAGGTAATTGGTCCATCCTTGTCCTTTCGATGGTCAAAACACCGGTACTGCTTGTGGGCAAAGGTGGGACGTCCTTAAGCTTCTAAGTTACTGTTCAATACGTTGGTATCCATTCTACTTCTTGCCAATTCTGTATGAGCACCCCCAAGCTCACGTGATGCCCAATAACAAAACAAGCTCCTTGCTGTCTTATCCAGATCGTAACCGGAGCGCCTTACTTCGCAGACACAGAGGGACGCTGTCTGTCGCCGTTTGCTTTTTCTGTTTGCCACTTATTTTCCTGGCAGTGCCACATTATCTCGACCATACATCCGTTGGCTCTTGCCACCAAAAAACTGATAAATTCATATCATAATAACCGCAGCAACAATATAATTTATTTC
>CAYMTB010000360.1:0-3029 GCA_964393225.1 uncultured Syntrophorhabdaceae bacterium | reverse complement strand
CCATATGATCTTCCGTGCGCTCACCTCGTTCATTATGAGTGAACCATCCTTGCGCTGATGCGTGGTTTCAAACGAGAGATGACCGTTCTCCATCACCCGGTCAATACGATTCGGCACTTGCGGTACGCCTTCCGGTGAGTCCACCTGCGTGATCGTCATGGCCAGCAGCTCCTGTTGGGTGTATCCGAACCGTTCGTAGGCTAGCTTGTTGACTGCCAGTATCCGCCCATCCTCATCGTGTATGAAAATCGCATCTCCGGCATTGTCAAACAGAGCCTGGTATTTCTCCTCCTCCTGTTTGTGCTTTGCCTCTGATTTTTCCAGTTCCTCAATTCTCTGCTTTAATAAGGCATTCTCTTCGATGAGTTCTTGATTTGTTTTGCATGGTTCTGTCATCTGATACCCCTATGTCGCGATATACTGGTACAGGGTGGAAACAATAATGGACAGTATTTGCTGATGGATAAACGTTCTGAAGCCTACTGGATATTATTTAAGCTGTCAAAAAGAAAGTTCACGCAGGAAGATTCACCATTTGGCATCAGATGCCTGAATACTGGTTGAAATGTTGGATATTCGTCAATATATTGACAAGATTGCTTTCAGGAAGGAGATAGTAGCACGTCCTGCCAAAATAATCACGCTCGAAAGTTAGTGGCTTTCTTTCCGAATTCAATGCACTGGCCAGCATCCCAAAGTCTCGCTGTGAGGTGCCGCCATACTACCCTAACAATTTAAGTTGAGGAGATCCCTTAACAGGCGGTTCGATAGATGATATTGGTTCCGATTTGGATAATTCTTTTGCCTTTTGCTTTTCCTCAATTTCCAGTAAAAAGATTTGAGAATCTTTTTTAGAATAACCAAGAAACGCAGAATCTGGATCGTGTTCATTGTGCAAAATATCTGCCCGTTCCTTGTTCATAGTTGCATAGCAATATATGCAGCCATGGGGGCATGTGTCGTATTTTCCGATGTCCGTGCTTTCGGTACAGCCACATTCTTTACGAGTCGGTTTGTCGCTGCCTCTAATAAAATCCGGATAGAGTTTTGCGAATATATCTCCATCAATGCAATGAGCTTTTTTTATTCGATCGTTGATGAGATAATCACCGCAGCAGGTAAGCATCTCAATACCATTCTTTCCGGCAATATCGGTAAGCTTGTTTGCCAGGATTATACGTTCCTGTTCGCCCAGGTCAGAAAATTTGATTTTATTCGCCAGCTCAAATTGCTTGAAGTTGCGCTCGACTTTCCCGTACATGATGGCAAAACTGAAGTAGCAGCGTTTTACATATCCGTTCAGTCTCTCGGCTAAACGCTGAAATGTCTCAATATGGTAAGCTTCATCTGTGATGCTTGAGATAACAATAGGATCGTATCGCCAGTTGATATGCTCCGGGCTATAGATCCTGCTTATCTCTTTCAGACTATCAATTGCATCATCTTGCATCACAAGATTGCATTCAAATTTATGCGGAAGACCTGTAATTGTGTAATTGAACATCACCGGGATGTTTCGTTCCTTTATGATCTTCAGTTCCGATAAAAATGGTCTGTAGTTTTTTGACCAGAAGACAAATGCCCTGACGTCCTCAGGTTTGAGGGATGTTCTAATTTTTTGACCTCCATATGGGTTCTGCCAACCAGCGTATCCTTCTTCCAATCGGCGTACAAACCACGGTCCGTAGAAGGCTGGGATATCGGTGCGACGGGAGACTGATATGATTTTTTTCATGCTGCATCCTCCTAAATTTAAGAGCAACTGTGTTTATCTGTTTAGCCACTCGGAACTTTAATCTCCTCTACATACAATCGCAATTCCATACAGATTATTAAAAAGAGATTTGTTTTCCCCTATGAAAGATTGATCAATGGCAAAGAGGCGGGCAACAATACATATAATTTCGATTGAATCGCAGCTTTTGAGTATAAACCCTGATTGCCGATAATTCTTCTATGGAAGAACTGCACCGGATGGATGTTTGGATGAAACGAGACATGACCACATATAAGCGTTTGAACGCCGTTAGCATCGAGGGGGGGCACGTCTGTTGGGGGCGGTGAATTATCTTCTCCATTATGTCTGAAAAGGTTTTAACTTTTCTCCGGTAATCCTCAATCTCAGGTCATCGAAAATAGAATATTGCCTTTTATTTGGTATATCTATCTTTGCAACAGTAGGCATTTTTTAGAACTGAGTATTCCCATTGGAGAGAGAGTAACGGCAGGCATCACCGGCGCGCGTCAAAGCGTCCGTATGCAAACCTTGGTTAGGCGGATAAGGGGGAAATTTATCCCTCTTTCAAGTTTTCATAACAAGACGTTGGTGCTCCACCAGTAGGAACGAGAGATAGCTTCTGATCAGGTTACAGAACAATCGGGCTTCGTTATCATCGATTTGCACACCAGCATTGAGATCAAGACCATGCCGAACACCGCCGCCCGTGGGAGATGAGAGGTAACCGTGTAGGCTTCCGATCCAGTCAAGCACACGCTTCAATGCGCCGCCTGGCTGAATTGCGCGCAGTTCGCGAACTATCTCGTTGAAGTACTTCCCCTCAATGGTGCCCGTTTCTGTCTCAACGCCTCGGAATGCAGTCGTAACTGTCTCTAACATCCATAAGCTCTCTTGGACGGCCTCACGTCCTCTGCCCTGCGAAAGCAACTGTTCAGAACGCGCCAAGGACTCCTGCAAAATCGCTACCGCCCTCTCGGCTAGGGTCGGCGGCGGCGCGGCCACCGGGATGACAGTTGCCGCGTCCTCTCTTGGTTCGAGCCTAGGAGGCTTGATCATGTACCCGACCCCATGCCGCGCGAGAACCTCGTTAATCATGTCGACGTCGGGTGCCCACGCATCAGGGTCTTGGCCGCTGAACGTTTGACACGCATCGTAAAAAGCCTCAATGAATAGGGGGGCGTTTTGGGCAGCTTCGTCAGCGTAGGTCCATAGATCTGTCTCTGCCCAACTTGCACTTGAGGACCAGGTGTGCGATGCACCAGCGGCCGAACAAAAGTACCCCTTAAAATGC
>CAYMTB010000359.1:0-3057 GCA_964393225.1 uncultured Syntrophorhabdaceae bacterium | reverse complement strand
ATGTTCGCCTGCTGAAGTACCGCCCGATACAACTTTGCTCCAATGAGATTCGCGTTGGAAAGCCCGGCCCAGCGTAGATCCGCATACTTAAGGGATGCGCCTCGCAGGCGGGCGGAAGAGCAGGCCGCATGTGGTTTGATCACGCAACCGTTCACAAGGCGAGCCTGAGCTGAGGCTCCTACAAGTTCAAAACTAAGCGAAGCAATTGCTACAGCGAACAGAATTTTACGCACAAGCCAACGGTACTGCCTTTCACTCCGTCAAGATCTATACCCCGTGATCAACCGGTTATGAAAGCTCCGAGGAATAGCTGCCATGCTAAACCTTCTTGATCGTCCTACCAGTGAATTGTGCCATCTGGCACCGTCGCGCCAGTCAGGTTTGCGCGAGCAGGGTTCGCGGCTTTAAGGGTTGCGCCGGTCAACGCCGGCTCCGGACCCACCAGCTGCATCGTACCCATGACTGCTGTGAGACGTTGCGCGAACGGCCGAACGTTTCGCCCCTCACAGGGGGAGATACTCGGCTAAGCATGGGCCAAAGCAGGCCACAAGCCAGAGTTGGGCAACTCACGCAATGAACGGTCGTAAGCTCGTAGTTGACTGGGCAGACCACCGCAGGCTTTACCACCTCAACTCGTGCTACATTCTCACCATAAACCTGCATGCCCGAAAAGTGACCCTTGATGTCAGGACTCTTCAGAATGTAGGGCGGCTTCAGGACCGAGATACGAGACTAGCCACCTCAAACACTGGCCCTTGTGCCATCGCGATGCTTTTTCGCAATGCTCGCAACTTGTGCGTTGCCGCGTTAGTCATCCTTAGCAACGTCTTGGCTTTGCTCGCGATCTCTTCAGGAGAAGCAAGTGCGATGGTCGGCATCAAGCAGGATCCCGAACCCGCCTGGTCGTCGAAGACCTTTATTAAGTTGAACGGCTCGTGGATACCTCAGTGCAGCGGCACTCTGATCGCAGCGAAGACTGTAATAACTGCAGCCCATTGTCACACCCGAAAAGGCGGGGCCGCTGAGACAAGCCCGACTCAGGTACGCATACGGGGCCAATGGTTCACCGTGACAACCATTTATCGGCTTCAATCCTACGTCAACATGTCACGCTCGAACAGCGAGGAGTTTATTGGGGCACACAAGGCCAACGATGTGGCCTTCCTCCAGCTTGACAGGAGTCCCCTGGCTTATGGAGCATCGACCGCAGAGATCGCGAACAGTGACGAAGTCAACTCGATGGCTGGAAAAGGTGTCTCTGTTTTTGGGTACGGTCCAATCACGCTGACAAGTACAACAATGTCAACGTTCATTGGAAAGAGCATCGACGGTGCTTGGACGCTACTGCCCAGCTGCCCTCATGCTCGCGAGTTCACCGCCGAGGCGCGGTGCTTCCGTCAAGCGGCGTGGTCGTTTTCGCGGACTCAAATAGGGGGAGGAGATAGTGGAGGCCCATGGATGGGTTGGATCGGTGGACGATGGAAGCTGCTCGGAGTGGTGTCCGGCTACATCAGTTACAGCGATCTGCCCAAGTCTGGAGCTGAGCGTGTACCCGAAGGCAACGGACGACAACCCAGCGATATGCAAGATGCAACAATGGCATCGCTGCCTTCCGTCCAAGCCTTACTCTCTAATGCGCTTCTTAACAGTGGGGTCACTGCCTCAAACGGCGGAAACAGCAGCCCGGTGCAGGGTGGCGGCAGCAGCGGAGGCGTGACCGTCCAACCTTCCGTCGAGGCCATCAACAATGCCGGTAAAATGACGGTCCAGTTCCGGAATTTTCCCGTAGGGCGGACCTACTACTTTTGCCATTATGGAAACGGCTATCCAACAAGTGGTGACGTAAGGAACAAGGGATCGATCTACCTGACCTCGTCCAATCAGCGATTCGCCACAGGGCTCTGCTCAGGGTCGGGCAATGCGTGGATTGGCATCCAGGCAACAAATAGACTTGACTACTACAGCAACCAAGTGAATCTGGTGATACCAAGCGTCGGCGCTTCGCGCGAACACGGCAGATTGACCGTACATCTCCACGACTTCAACATTGGGACGGCCTACTACTTCTGCCACTCCGGTACCCCGGCGGTATTTCCAACAGGTGGCGTGATCACGGGCAAAGGTAAGCTCGACGTCTCGGCACCCAATCAGACGTTCAGCGGCCTGTGTTTGGGTCGGAGCAACGCGTGGATCGGCCTGCAGGCAGCTGATGGCCACGACTATTTCAGCAATCAGGTCGATCTCCAGGAACCTGCCACACTGGGAGCAAGCGTCTTCGCCTCCAATAATAACGGGCAGATGGCAGTTCAATTCGTCGGCTTTCCAGGGGGTACAACCTATTACTTCTGTCATTCCGGCAACCCGAGCGACTATCCCTACGGCGGCGTAATCACCAGCCGCGGGACGATCAACATCTCATCGTCGAATCAAAGCTACTCGTCCGGCCTGTGCTCTGGTCGCGGACATGCTTGGCTCGGCATTCAGGCAAGTGACAATCACGACTACTACAGCAATCAAATCGATCTGTATGCACCGCCAACCGCCGGTGCCTCAATCTCAATTCATGGGTCGAATGGCCAGATCTTCCTTGATGTCTCCAATTTCCCTCTTGGACGTACCTATTTCTTCTGTCACTCGGGCCCCGCTAATCAATTCCCTACGGGCGGCGGAATTTTTGGTCGTAGCTCGATTGACATTAGCTCACCGAACCAAACGTTTGGTCCACTCTGCTCGGGATCGGGTAATGCTTGGCTCGGGCTCCAGGCGACCGACATGCACGACTACTACAGCAACCAGATCTTGCTGTAGCTGGATTCGCCCCGGATGTCCGGCCAGAGTTCGATGGCCAGTTTCTCGCGCCCGGCCCGCAGCGCGCACGGATAGTTCTCCCAAAAATCCTCCACCGCCACGCCGATACCGCGTCCGCCGGCATCCACCGCCACGCGGCCTGGCGCGCGGCGGCCGTTGACCGGCGACGCGCCGGTCAGCGCAAAGGCTTGATCGTCGCGTTGGAACAACCGCGCCGCTGTGCCGTCAAGCGGCTCGGCCTGCTCGGCG
>CAYMTB010000358.1:0-3057 GCA_964393225.1 uncultured Syntrophorhabdaceae bacterium | reverse complement strand
CTATATAGATGGCCGGGACAGATAAAAAGACAATATTTAATTTTACACTTATTTCTACAAATATTGTGATTTATTATTATGTGGCTTTCTCTGTCTGTTTTAAATGCATCAATAGCAAGTTTTTCATCAACTCTCATAGTACACCTATACATTTTTAAATGTGTAAAGCTCTTTAAGTCTTTTAAAGCTTAATAAACCGGCATTCTTCATCTCATTCCACAAAGATTTCCCAATTCTTCCTTTTGGCTCTTCACCAAACCACATGATCTTCTCAACCAGACCAGGAAAAGAATTCGGATAGAAAGAAAAGAAACTATCATTTTCAAGAAACTTCGGCATATCCTTGCATGTATAAAGATCCTTTAAGACAAAGGTCTCACGCAATTTACTTTCATAACAGGCAAGAGTTTTTTCTGAATAGTCACCGGCTGCTTTTGCCTTTATTACGGACTCGGCTGCGATAATTCCAGATGCAATCGCAAACTCCATTCCTCTTACTGTTACTCCCATATTTAATGCAAAACCTGCAGCATCGCCTGTAACTATAATACCATTCCCATAAAGTTTAGATATACCATTATAACCAGCTTCAGGTATTATATGCGCAGAATATTCAACAAGATTTCCACCATCAATCAGTCTACCTATTTCATATCTATTCTTAAAATCATCCATCAGGGCATGAACCTCAATGGTTGGTGTCTTTTCCATAAGCGCCTTGATTCCAACAACCATACCAAGAGACACTGTTTCTTTATTTGTATATAAAAAACCTCCACCGAACATACCCCTTGTAACATCACCAATAAACAGATGGGCACAACCTTCGTTTACATCAACATTGAACCGGTCATTTATTTTCTCTTCTGATAGCTCAATAACTTCTTTTATACCAACAGCATAATTCTTCTGTCTCATCTTCTTTTTAAGTCCAGCTTTTTCAGCCATAAAAGAAAGGACACCATCAGATGCTATAACTACATTTGCATATATCTCTTCTTCGCCGGCCTTTATCCCAACTACAGTATCTCCTTCCCACAAGAGGTCATCGACCCTATATTTAGGTATCACATAAACCCCTTTTTCTATTAGCTTTTCAGATAGCCACCTGTCAAAGTATGCTCTTAAAATGGTATAGCTGTGATTTGTCTGTCTAAATTTTTCGCCGGTCAAATCAAAACTGAAAGAATTATCCTCGCCAAACAGGCTCCATCTTTCCCTTACTACTTTTCTCTCAAAAGGGGCGCCGTCAAGCATATCTCCGACGATTGACTTTATGGGTTCGAGGTAAAGCCTTCCACCTGTTACATTTTTACTCCCCGGAAAATCACCTCTTTCCACAACTATCACCTGCATGTCTTTTTCAGCAAGTTTATATGCACAGGATAATCCTGAAAGACCCCCTCCTACAATCACAGCATCAATTTTATCCATACCGGGTCTCTTCTAAACCTCTTGTTTTGTTTTTATCAGCTCTTCTTTTAATACAGGTAGTATATTAAAAATATCATCCACTATCCCATAATCCGCATACTGGAATATAAGGGCATTTGGGTCTTTGTTTATTGCAACAATTACTTTTGATGTATCCATGCCCATTGTATGATGGAGTGCGCCTGAAATGCCACAACCTACATATAGTTTAGGTGACACTGTCTTGCCGCTTTTGCCAATCTGATCATCGTAGTCTCTCCACTTGCTGTCCACAACTGCACGGGACGCACCAACCCTTCCTTCCATAACTTCAGCTATTTCTTCAAGCATCTGAAAATTTTCAGGCCCCTTCATACCACGACCGCCGCAGATTATAAAATCTGCTTCCTGCAAGTCTACTTTTTTTGACTGTGCCTTGTCTGTGCTAATTAAACTGATTCGCGGATCACCAACTATATCAACTGTTTCGACAATCAATTCTCCATTTAACGACCTCTTTTCTACAGAAAATGTGTTTGGTCTAAAAGTCACAAAAAAAGTTGAGTCATCTTTGCACACGACCCATGAAATGATTTTTCCGCCAAAGAGCGGTTTTTTAATCTTTATGCTTTCTCCGTCAAAAACAGCACCAACTGCATCGGATATAACAGCTCCGTTAAATCTTGCAGCTAACCTCGGAAAAATATCTTTGCCTGTAATAGTAGATGCACCAAATATAGCGTAAGGTTTATACTTTTTTATCAGCTGCTCCATAACGTGTGAAAAAGTATCCCACCTGTAATTTGATAGCTTCTCATTATTAACAACTATAACCTTATCTGCATATTCTTTCAGTTGATTTGCAGCCGCCAATATGTCATTACCAATAATCACTGCATATACAATTGATAATGATTTTTCTGATATCTCCTTTGCTTTAGACAGTAATTCAAATGATACCTTCCTTATGGACCCTTCTTTGCATTCTATAAATACAAATATATCTTTGGACATGTTTTAGTCTCCTCTCTATAACACTTTTGCTTCTTCTTTTAAAATATTTATAAGAGATTTTACTTTCTCTCCAGGGGTCTCGCCATCAACAATTTTGACTGCAGGTCTTCCATTAGGTGTCTCATATGTTAATACCGATATTTTCGATGCAGTCATGTCTAACAGTTCTTTAGACAATCCCTCTAAAGTGCTCGGATCTACAGGTGCTATGCTGGCTTTCATGGCCTTCATAACACCTGTAATTAACGGCACCCTTGGCTCATTAATTCCTTTTTGAGTAGTGAATAGGGCCGGCAACTGAACTTCCAATGTTTCTTTGCCACCTTCTATTTCGCTTTCAACTCTCACATTCTTCTCATCAATGATATCAAATTTCAAGATAGCGCTCACGTGAGGTATATCTAACAATTCAGCTATCATGGCACCGATATTTGCGTTCTCGTCGTCGATTGCCTGCCTTCCGCAGAATATCAAATCAAATCCTTCCTGCTTTGCGAAATTTGCGAGTATTTTTGATGTTATTAACGGGTCGTCAGTGTCCAAACCCGTGTTATCCAGCAAGAATGCTCTGTCAGCCCCCATTGCTATTGCTGTTCTCAACGCCTCAACAGCTTTTTTTGTGCCATATGT
>CAYMTB010000357.1:0-3067 GCA_964393225.1 uncultured Syntrophorhabdaceae bacterium | reverse complement strand
CTAGTGTCTCGTCAACTCTGTAATGTCGGATAAAGCCGAGATAGCTTTGTCCTAGCATCCTTGGTTGTGAAATGCCAATTAACCTTTGCTTTTTTGTTGTCCCGGAATTTTTTCCATGCCGCTACTTCTTTTCTAACAACTTCAATATTGTCGATTCTTCTGTTCAAGCACTGGCCCGTGAGCACGCTCAATTCTATCTCGGCAATATTTAACCAACTGCCGTGTTTAGGGGTATATACAAACTCAAACCTATCCCACAAAGCTTTTGCCTTATCTGGCGGAAACGCTTCATAAAGCGATCCCGGGTTGTGTGTGTTTAGGTTGTCCATTACCAAGGTTATTTTTTCTGCTGACTCATTCTGATCTGCGATCTCGTCTACAAAATAAGCCCAATCCAATTTGGTCCTTCTTTCGGTGACTTTTACGGTTCTTGTTCCTGCTAATGGCTCACATGTAATGAAAATATTACATGATCCGCAACGACGGTATTCATAATCATATTTGGCCGTTTGCCCAGGTGATGCCGGGATGGGGACCCTTGTCTCTGCTATCAATTGTTTTGGGGATTCGTCCATGCATATAACAGGATAACGGGGATCAAACGGACGCTTGTAAACGTCCAGCACCAGTTCCATGTTCGCAACAAAGCTACCATTTTGATCTGGCGGAATTATCCACTCCTCGCGTTGCCATGGTTTGATTTCGTTTTTTTTAAAACGCCACGCACCGTTTCGTGAGAAATGCTCTCGATATAGTTGAGCTCGACAACCTTATCGGCTAATAACCTCAAAGACCAACGTGCGAATCCCTCGGGCGGATCACTGCAGCTTAATGCAATCAAATGGGCTTCGAAATCCCCATCTGTCTTTTTGGCATAAGTGCGACTGCTCTTTTTGTTGTCGAGTGCGACATCAATTCCATCCTCGACAAATCGCTTCTTGACACGGTCAATTTTTCTCATGCTTATTTGCAGAACGCGAGAGATCTCTTCATTAGTCGAACGTCCTTTCTGATACTCGCCTTCATCGCATCCAAGTAGAATCAGAGCGTTGAGAATTTTTTGTGATTTTTGGTTGCCCTTGGATGTAAGCTCTCCCAGGGTTTTCCGCTCGTCTTCAGAAAGCGTCACAACGTACTTCTTCATATTCAATTCTCCCAGATTGATTATGAAGATAATATATTATATATACTTTACGACATTATATCACTGACGAGACACTAGCTTATTAATTGTATTAAGAATATCGTTAATATCATCATCCCTTATTCCAGGCGAATAGAACGGCTCATTATGTCGAATCTCCTGGATATTATTGTTTGCAGGATCAACTGCATAAGTCCTAACCTGTTATGCAAAAGTCCTGATCTCATGGCTATTCTTATCCCCTCTTCCGATTCCCTTATACACAAAACCCATTTCGATAAACTTATCTGGCTTTACCACATTCCGGCCATCCACGATGATGGGATTCTTCTGGCCGGTCAGCTCCTTCATCCAAACTGGATCAAGCTTGAAATAATCAGAGTGAGCTGTCATGATAGAAACACTATCCGCCTTCTTCACAACCTCATTTAAATCCCTGTAGAGTTCCACACCAGGATAACTCAATACATGCGGATCATGTACGGCGACTTCAGCACCCGCTTCTAATAAAAGATCTCTATACAACTCTGAGGGAGGATTTCGTGCATCATCTGAATCGTTGATGAAAGCCCACCCGAGAATTACGATCTTAGACCCTTCCGGCTTTTTGCCGACGCGTTCAAGCGCGCTCACCGTCAGATGAAACATGTGCTTTGGCATGAAATCGTTCACCTTTCTGGCAAGGACATAGATCGAATCAGCACCCTCCGGATAATCCAGATCGCCACCTAGAATCTTCACGCCGCGTTCCAGATGGTATGTATCCTTGGTCAGACAATGCCCACCAACGCCAGCTCCAGGCCACAGCATGGCTCGTGTGATCCCTTCTCCTTTCAGGCTGTCAATGCCTGCTCTCACATCGTAGACATTGATTCCCATGGCTTCACAATACAGAGCAAGCTGATTCACTGCCGCGATCTGAAGATCCCTGAATGTATTCTCGGCCGTCTTGGTGACCTCCGCTGCGGTGGCCGTCATCCTGATGATCTTTCCTTTTGTCAGAACTGGGGCGTAAAGCTCGACCGCTCGCTCTGTGCTGACATCGTCAATACCTCCGACAATCCGGTCGTGTTCCCTAATGTTCTTGAGAAGACGCCCCACCATAACCCTTTCCGGCGCATGTGCCAATGCAAAATCTTCCCCTGCAATTAGTCCTGATTGCTCCTCGATGATCTGTCGCGCCATGCCATCAGTGGTTCCCGGTGTGATGGTTGACTCCAGAACAACTAACATTCCAGGCTGCAAATATTTTCCAACATTACGGATTCCGGCATTGAGTGCACTGAAATCAGGCTCAAGATCCTTCGGGTTGGCAAAGGGCGTCTGAATGGCCAATGTAACTGCATCCATCTTTGAGATACTGGAAAAGTCAGATGTGCACCTAAACTTTCCAGCATTTACGACCTTCTTAAGCAACTCTTCAAGTCCTGGTTCATTGCCTTTCAAGGGGCTTTCTCCCCTGTTAAGCATATCAATCTTGTATCCGGATGTACTGGAAGCTCGTTGAAATCCTAAAACAAGATCAAATTCATCAGCATCTGCAAACAGGACTGCGGCAGGAATTCCTACATATCCCATGCCCACTACACCGATCTTCTTAATTGGCCCTTTATTAGATAATAACGATTGAAGTTTGTTAGTCATAACAATAAATCCCAAGCTTAAATCACTCATACACTTTACTCAAGACTGGCAGCTCATTTTTTCAAGCAAATAGACATCAGGATACAATCTGCAGTTCTCTCTGACAAAGGAAGATGGTCATAATCACAGCATCACCATTGAGGGACTCAAAGCCCATCTTCAAAGCTGCTCCCTTGCCAAGGTTCTCAACGTGGCGGAGCACCTCGGCACCTGCCAGTAGGGCGACCTCAGCGGTGCGGTCACTGCTGCCGTCATCGATGACGACCACGCGGTCGGCAT
>CAYMTB010000356.1:0-3094 GCA_964393225.1 uncultured Syntrophorhabdaceae bacterium | reverse complement strand
ATCGCTGCCGAAAATATTTTGGTCTGTCCTGTCCCCTTTCTCAGGGGAGGGGGTATGAGAGAAAAAAACACGGGGACAGGACAGGTTTGGAGGGTTATTATTATTTCATAAACACTGAAGGCAGATACAATACCAAGTCAGGAAATACGAAGAGCAGTACAACGCAGAGCACCAAGGCAATCAGGAACGGGTATACACCGCTGTAAATAACATTCATGGGCACTTTGGTGATATTTTTCACCACAAAAACACACATGGCGACAGGAGGGATGACAGAGCCGATACAGACAGTAAGAGAAACCATTATACATGCCCATATGGGATCATAACCCAACTTTACGATTGCCGGAAAAAATATCGGCGTTGCAAGTATCATGAACGCGAGGTCATCAATGAATGATCCGCCTATGAGATACACAATGAATATAATGCTCATGGTAAAATGACGATGTATAGGCAGACTTACTATCCATGAAGCCGCATCCTCAGGTATATTCGTTACTGCAATAAAATGACCAAGGACAGTAGAGGAAGCAACAATAAGGAGAACCATGCAGGAAGTTCTCAAGGCTTCTTTAATTGACTGTTTTATCCCGCCGAACTTTATGTCTCTTTTTAAGACACATAATACAAGCACAGCAAATGTTCCCACACTGCCCGCTTCCGTGGGCGTAAAGAACCCGTTCATCAATCCGCCTATGATGATAAAAAAGATTATTATGGGCCACATGACATCAGGAAGAGACTTCGCGCGTGCTTTCCATGAATATTTTTCGCTTGCAGGCCCTATCTCGGGATTTATACGGGCCCACCCGAAGATAATAACCGCAAAAAAGAAGGAAATCATGAGTCCCGGGACAATTCCCGCCATAAACAGCTTACCTATGGATTGCTGTGTAATAAGTCCAAGAAGGATGAGTGTTACACTCGGCGGGATGAGCACCCCGAGCGTTCCTACCGTGGCAACAATGCCGGTGGATAATTTTTTACTGTAGTTATATCTGTCCATTTCAGGGACAGCAACGCTCGCGAAGGTTGCACACGTGGCAACGATAGAACCGCAGATTGCTTTAAAGATCGTTGCCCCTGCGACTGTCGCCATGGCCAATCCTCCGGGGATATGACCAAAAAATTTATGAGCACTGTCGAATAGTCTTTTAGCTATTCCGGCATTGAAAGCAATCTGACCCATTAAAACAAAAAGCGGCACAACGGTTAAACCGTATGACTCAAGAGAATCATAGAAGTCATTTGCCAATATACTCATAGCTGCACCTGGCGAGACTATGACTGCATATCCTACAACACCTACAATAGCCATAGCAAAAGCCAGCTCAATACCCGTGAGGAACAAACCCAGTAAAAGAATAAGGCCGATAATACCGATGGTCATTTCATTCATTTTTTCTCTCCACTGTCAAATATCTGAATCATATCGACCAGAAGCACGAGACATTCTACAAGACAGCAGAATGCTAATCCGTAAGCTGCAGGATAATAGGGAATCTGGAGTGTCAGCGAAACATCACCTGCCTTATAAAGGTGGTTTGCCTTTAAAAAAAGGTTCCATGCAAGAAGCGCAAATAAAGTAATGCCCAGCAGCCTCGTAAAAACGGAAAAAGCCTTTTTGACAGCCTCGGCGCGGTTTTCTATCAGGAAATCAACAAAGATATGCCCCTTGTCCAATGAGGTTTGAGGAATGGCAAACCCTACCACTATCGCACCCGCTACGGCCACCAGTTCGTATGTTCCTATCAGGGGCTTGCTGAAAATCCTCAGTATGACATCCACCACCGTAAGCATCATCATGAGAAAAAGGACAATACCTCCAAGCGTGTTCATCCAGGAACTCAGTCTTTTAAAGGCATCTGCAAACGCTCTCATTTACCCTCCTCTCCTGAATGCCGGGGGCATAATCACTCCGGCATTCAAGTTAGTTACACGTCGTTTCTTATTTTGTCTGAGCCTTGAGATAACCACGGATAAACTTCAACGCCTCATCTCCCGGCAAATTTTTCTCTTTCGTCTTTTTTACATATTCATCGAAGAGGGGTTGAGCTTTGGCTGCCCATTTGGCATTCTCTTCCGCTGAAAGTTTTATGCTCTTATTGCCTCTTTGGTGAGAATAGTCCATCCCTTCTTTGTCCATTGTATCCCAGAGCTTACCCTGTTTTTCTATGTATTCCAGGTTTATCTGCTCGATGATTTTCTGAAGATCCGGCGGTATGCTGTTCCATTTATCCTTGTTCATGGCAACGATAAAGGTAGCAGTATAAGCAGTTCCATAGTTTTCGGTCGTGTATTTGATTACTTCTCCAAGCTTCCAGCCTTTAAGTGCCTCATATCCGCACATGAGCCCATCAGCAACACCTTTTGAAATTGCATCGTATGCATCACCCATAGGCATTGCAACCGGTGCTCCACCGAGCAGCGACATAAATTTTGCGTTTGACCCGAAGGTCCTGATTTTCATACCCTTCAAATCTTCAAGCTTGTTTACAGGTTTCTTGGTATGCAAAATACCGGGACCCTGGGCATGGAAATACATTACCTTTACATCATTAAATTCTTTGGGCTTGAACTTATTATAATATGCGTTTACCAGGTTTGTCGCAACAACACCGCTCGGATAGCCGAGGGGATAGTCCAAGACTTCCGAAAGAGGGAATTTCCCCATGGTATAACCGAGAACACAGTTGCCTATATCGACAACACCAGTGAGAATACTGTCGTATGTCTGGGGCGGTGATGTCAGCGTTGCACCTGCGAAGTGGCGGACTTTTACCTTGCCGTTTGTCCTTTTCTCAACCTCCTTGCACCACTGGTCCGAGAGGACGGCGTTCTGATGACTTACCGGAAAAAAGGTCGAGTACCTGAGCGTAATGACCTTTTCCTGAGCAAAACTGACCGTTGCTACCATGCATGTGACCACAAAAGACAAAAGTACAAAAAGATGGAAAACACGAAACCGTTTCATAAAGCCCCCTTATAAATTGATTTTACCTTCTTTATTATAAAGCAATTTTAATGCCATAACGCTGAACCTTGAAATCTGGAAGTCCACACAAAAACCGTGTTTTAACAACGTGCATAT
>CAYMTB010000355.1:0-3100 GCA_964393225.1 uncultured Syntrophorhabdaceae bacterium | reverse complement strand
GTTCTTCAATTTCAGCTTTATCGACCATGCCATCCTTGACATTCAGAAATAATTCACATGCAAGCTCGGAATTGGCGGCTATAGCGGCAAGGGGATTATTCAGTTCATGGGCAACACCTGTCATGAGTCTGCCTATGACCGACACCTTTGCATCCTGGATCGACTGTATCCTTGCCATTACCTTTTCGCTTGTATCCTCTATAATACAGAGAAGTCCTTCGACTTTTCCATCCTTTGCTTTTAACGGCACACCCCTAAAGTGGATGTAGTGCCCCCGGTCTCCTTTATATGTGGTAAATGGAAAATCCCACAGCTCAAAAGGCTCGCCTTCCAATCCTTTCTTTATACAATCAGCAAGACCGCACCGTATTGTGTAGGGATTTTCAATCCAGTTAAAACCTAATAGTTTTTCCTCAGCCTCCGCACCTAATCCCGAAAGGGTTGCAAGGGCAGGATTTACACTTATAAACTTGCCCGTTCTGTCAATGGTAAAGATGGCTACCGGTGCATTATCGATGATCGCAGTATTAAAATCGTTGAGACGCCGAAGGTCTTCTTCCGCCTTTTTATAATTGGTAATATCCTGAACGGTTTCAATGATGAGGGTCTCTTTATCGCCATGTTCTTTCTTGAGTGGTGTTGCGGTAACGTAATAATACTTCGATTCATCTTTGTATTCGCTTTTTATTTCAGTATATTCCATCCTTCCGCTCTTGAGGGTCTTCAATACAGGGCAATCCCTGCACGGCCTTTTCCGCTTGAAGACCTCCTTGTAACAGCACATTTCACTGTAATGAAGGACGTTTTCCTTCTGAAACCAGTGCAATGCCCTTTTATTCGCCCACTGGATGTTTCGTTCACGATTAAGAACGTACAGGCCCATTGGTAAAAGATCGAGTATGGACCGCGCGGTTCTAAAATCTATCTGTTGATCTAATTTCATATTTAAATCAAGCTGTTCCGATATATACAAAACACATTGAATTCTATCACAAGAAAACCATTTTATAAACATCTAAGCCGGATAGAATTGTCACCATTCAAAATATTCTCGATATTTATTATTTATTACTTTAGAATGATGATATAAGGACAAAATGATTTCACTAAAAATAAAACAGAAACGAATCGGTCCTGTCGTAGGCCACCATCCATGGGTATTCTCGCAGGCATTTGTTTCCATCCCTGAAGGGTTAAGTCCCGGCGAGCCGGTAAAACTGGTAAGCGAGAATGGCGGATTTCTTGCAGTCGGCTATTTCAGCTCATATTCTCAAATCACTGTGCGGATATGGGGCTACGATGATAATGAAAATGTGAATGAACATTTTTTTGTCAGAAGGATAGAAAATGCATACCAATTAAGAAAACGATACGTTGAAAGCGTTGAAACAAATGCCTACCGGCTCATTAATGGAGAAAGTGACTTCCTGCCCGGATTGATTATTGATAAATATGCAGATTATCTTGTTGTCCAATTTCACACGAGAGGCATTGAGGTCTGGAAGGATTTGATTATCAGCGCGCTTGATAAAGTAATCAGCCCGAAGGGTATTTACGAGCGCTCCGATGTAGCGGTCAGGCGCTTTGACGGACTTGACAATATTCATGGGGTGCTTTCAGGTTCTGTGCCGGACTTCATTACTATCAAAGAAAATGGCTTCCAGTTTCTTGTTGATGTCAAACACGGTCAGAAAACAGGGTTTTTCCTTGACCAGAGGGATAAGCGGAAAGCCGTTACAAAATACGCAAAGGATGCATCCGTACTTAATTGTTTTTCCTATACCGGCGGTTTTGCTGTATATGCGCTTGCCGGCGGCGCCAGAAAAGTCATAAATATTGACACATCCGAAAAGGCAATTGACCTTGCAAAGGAAAATATTAAACTGAACGGGTTTGAAGCGGATAAATGCGAATTTATCGCAAGGGATGTAAAAGATTATCTGAAAAACCTTTACGAGGACTTTAATGTGATTATCCTTGACCCCCCTGCTTTCATTAAGGACCGGAGAAAGAAGAATGAGGGAATTGCAGGTTATAAATCAATAAACGAAATGGCGCTCCGGGCAATCTCACAGAACGGCATCCTCGTAACTTGCTCCTGTTCTGCCCATCTGAAGCTCGATGATTTTCGCTTCCTTCTTTCTGAAGTCGGCGCTAAGGTTAGAAACCCTCTGCGCTTCATTGAAACATATACTCATGGCATCGACCATCTGCAACTCGTCCCTTTCACTGAAGGTGAATATTTGAAGTGTTTCTTCATAAGTGTTTGAGAATGGTATAATGCCAAAAGTTCAATCATGAAAAGAAAACCTTTACTGCTTGCCTTGCTGGGCATTGTCCTGTTCATTGCATCGGCAGCCGTTTATCTCCGCACGCCACTGTTTTACCGGCACCTCGCCTTCATTCTTGAGTACAAATACGGATTTACGATCCATGCTGATAATGTGCACTATTCCCCTTTCTTAAAGGCAGAAATATCCAATTTGCAGATAGCTAATTCAGAAAAAGACAATTTTTTTTTCGTAAGTACACAAGTCAATTTTGAGAGCAAACCTTCTGCGGCAATAAGAGGTGAAGTTGAAAAGATCATCCTCAAAGAGCCCAAAATACAGATACGCATAGGTGAGAAAAAAGAGACAGAAACCGACCTCTCTTTCATTAAAAAAATCCCGCCCGTTCATCTGCTCACCATGCAGAAAGGCGAATTCAAGCTCATTTTAGGCGCTGCCCCATACGAATTAATTTTTAAAGATATCGACCTTGATGTTAAAGATTTTTCACCGGATAAAGGCGGTAACGTTACATTCCAGGGACTTGTTGAAATAGCCGGCAAGGAACCATCTGGGGTTACAGGGAGCGGCCGATGCAAAGGTTCTATAAACCTTACCGGCTTGTTTCCGAATCCGATAGGAACAGGACTGCTTGAAATATCTTTAAATTCCGGCATATTTAAAACAACATCACTGGACAATGCAAAACTGTATCTTGCTGTAACCTTTGGTAAAGAGCGTATCACCGTCTCCCGCATCGATATATCGGCAAGTTCTGTAATGTTTATGAACGGACCTGGCGGTAAATCAAAAATCAGGAACCCCTTATT
>CAYMTB010000354.1:0-3119 GCA_964393225.1 uncultured Syntrophorhabdaceae bacterium | reverse complement strand
GCAAGGCTCCATGGAAAACCCGATAAAGACCGAGGCTTACTTGCCAAGTTTTTGACAGATGTTTTTTCAAGTCTTTAGTGGACGAAGACCTCAAGAGATTGGATCAGGATTTTGTAGGGCTCTTGCGAACTTATAATTTCAAAGCCCTTATCAGCCAGGATATCTTTGCGTTCATCCTGCTTGACCTTATCATCTCCACTAATCATCCTGAGCTAATCAAGGCTTGCTATGACTTGCTTGCGTCTGCCGCTACTGTTAACATAATACAAATCAGCAATTCAGAAGCTATCCTCTAATTTATAGTGAAAAATCTTTGTTCCGCCTTTAAGCTCTAGACTTTAGAAGTGACCATTGGCAAACCATATATTACTCTGAATAGTCAGTTGAAATTATAAAGCATGGTCCCATTAGGGTCTGCTGAGCCGAATAAAGTAAAATTGATCAAAGGCTAGAATTTCTAAACCAGATAAGAAGGATTCGTTGACGTAGTAAGTGGATTACTTGATGCAAAGTTCCATCCCAGCGCATCCATAGTGAACATATCGTTATTTGAGAAATTTGTATAAGCGCCATTGGTGGCGAAAGCATTACAAGAATCAATTCCTAAATTTTGATTATTAGACGTTGGAGAGGCTAGATCGGCCGCATCACCAGTGCTTTGGGCGTTGAGATATGCAAGCTTGTTGACGCCATCAGCAGACAAAAAACCTCCCTTGGATACCGTTCTTGCATTGGGCGCAGAATAATGCATAAGATCCTCAGATGTATAGTATCCGCTCTGACCTTGCATCATAATTCGTCCCATACATTCAGTTGCTTCGTGATAAAGTGTTCCTGCCAAGTCATATCCACTTCCTTGCACTTGTAAATAGTTTGTCGCTCCAAAGCCAATGTATCCATCAATACCAGTTGAACTTCCAGCTATGGCACCAATTGCTTTTGCCTGGCCGCTAGTAAAGACAATGCGTGACTGGCTGGAGATAGGAGATGTTGTCGGAATTGATTTACTTAGTGTTTGATTATCAATTACACTTCCAGAGCTTGTTAAAGCCAAGTTATTGCGAAATGCTTGGTATCCAGTTGAGCCCGTTCCAAAGCTGTAGATATAGTTGCTGCTTGCGGCTAATGCTCCCGTTGGCAGTGCTCCTCCATTCAATGTACCATAACCTATTTGAAGGTTTAGTGTCACGGCATATTTAGATGTGAAATTATTAGCAAGAGACTGGAATGCTGTCTGCAAGGTGCTTAAAAATGCTGTTGGTGCATTTGCGGCCGATGCGTCCCAAGTAAGATTGAAAGCTAGATTGCTATTCGCGCCTTTGATAAAAAGTGGACTTGGCGTTGATGAAGATCCTGTGACACTTGTAGTTGGAGCCAACGCAAGATTATTTACATTATAGTATTCTGTATCAAGAAAAGGGGTTGATAAGGTTGCCGAACGAGCGTCTTTCTGAATGTTGGTGTCTTGCCAGCGAGCTGAGTTAAATTCTACTGGTTTTGAGTTTACTTGGTATATAGACACAGGCGCTGAATTATTATCGCCAGTTACGGAATCAATCAAAGCCTTGCTGTAACCATGGAATTGCTGATCTTGATTTGGAAAGACAATAGAGCTATTGCTGCTGTTTCCAGTTACGGGATCTTTTGCCTGTTTGGAACTTTGGATTTTTAAAACTTTCGCAAGATCATCCCCAGTCGATGAAATAGATTGACCGTTTAACTCAATTGTCAAAAGATTAAATCTGTTCTGAGCTTTGGTAGAAATCGTCATTTTGATACAAGTTTTTTTCTAGTTTGGGTTCCCTCTTGAACCTTTCCATGCGGCTGTTGTAAAAATTCATAGGACTCCCGGCTTCGTTGCCCTGCCTCCTCTGCGGCCTCGATCCTCGGTCATGCCTTTGTTCGCCGACTGAAGCGGTTGTCTCCAAGCAATTCGGTGTTGATCTGTACGTCATTGGTGACCCTGCAAAGCCATTCCGGCACATTGAGAAACGGTTTGCTGATTCAACTTCCATAGAAGAAACGCTGACTGAGTAACTCTGAAGATTATGATGGCCTTCAGGGATTCCCCAAAAGCCATCTTTTTATTGCTTTGCATTCGTGCATCTTAGCGTGCCCCACAGTCCACCCCTTAAATTTTTCCAACTCTTTGAAGTCATAGTAAACCTCCACCTGTTTCAAAATACATCTCTCCAGCTCCCCAAAAAAATTCCCGCCGGACAAATATCGCCCAATACCATCAAGCTCTCATAAAGTCGCAAATGTGCTGGCAAGGATCCCCAAGCTCTTGTCTCGTGGGGTCGCGCAATGGTCACAATCTATTCAGCAGCGAACGCTGCACATCCGTTACGGGCGATGACCCACGGCTGCAACAAGGCAAAGAGCAAAGGCGGGGATTGAAACGGTGGCGATGAGGTTTCAAAATCATTTCAAGGCGCTTTTCAGGTCAGTGCTCATCAGAAAGGTGATGATTCACTACTGAAGGACTGCGCCAAAGGCTGTGCCTGAAACTGGCCGCCGCCTCCGGCCCAGGATCCCAGCCGGCTCTTCCTAAAGTCAGTATCCGTAGGTTGCAGGCTGATGGACCCCTCCGCCCAGGAACGCCGCGTCATCCGTCTGCCGATTGATCCGGGGCTCACCTGCCTGCGCTGCCTCAGCCCCCGGCGACTGCGCTTTGAGGTGGAGTACGGCCTGGAGCGGGGCACCAGCGCCAACAGCTTCCTGTTCGACGCCGGCAGCACGGACAGCGGCCAGAGCGTGCCGCCGGTGCTGGTGCACCCGCCCGGCGCCTCCTTCGCCGCCCCCTTCCTGGCCCAGCTCGCCGACCTGGTGAGCGCCGATGCCGCCCTCAAGGTGGTGGTGGGTCACGTCAACCCGAACCGGGTGGCCCTGCTGCGCCAGTTGACCAGCCGCTGGCCGGCCCTGATGCTGGTGGCCTCCAACGCCGGCGCCCGGCTGATCGAAGAGCTGTGGGACCAGCAGAAGCCCGGGGCGTCTGCCGGAGCAGCCCCGGACGATGGCGCCAGCCCGCCGCCGCTGCCCGCCATCGACGTGGTCAAACAGGAGGTCTGCCGCACCCTGGCGGACGGGCACCGTCTCTGCCTGCTCCCCGTGCCCAC
>CAYMTB010000353.1:0-3123 GCA_964393225.1 uncultured Syntrophorhabdaceae bacterium | reverse complement strand
CAATGCACTACCAGTCAATGGGAAAATAATCTTTAAGAAATTTACCGCACCAATGTTTGCCTATTAAAATGCCGTCAAAAAAGGGATCGCAAACCCTGGCAGCGCCATCAACAATATCTAATGGTGGCTGGAAGTCGTGGACTTCTTGTTTTAGTTGCGAAAGTTCTGCCGGGTCTTCGTCAGTCACCCACCCTGTGTCAACAGCATTCATATATATGCCATCTCTGGCTAGTTCTTCGGCAGACGTGTGAGTCATCATGTTCAGGGCCGCTTTTGCCATATTGGTATGGGGATGCCTGTCGCCCTTCTTAAAACGGAAGAACTTTCCCTCCATAGCGGTCACATTTACAATATGTTTTTGTCCAGTGAAATCGCGTTGCATGAGAGGGATCAATCGGTTACATAATACAAATGGGGCTACCACATTGACCAATTGGACTTCAATCATCTCAGTGGTATCTATCTCCCCAAGACGTAACCGCCAGCTGTTTGTCTTTCGAAAGTCCACCTGCTGGAGATCTGCATCCAGTTTTCCCTTTGGAAAGAGGTTCTCAGAGACAAGGGAGTTATCGTGACGATACGAAATCTGCGACAGTTGAGCAGATGCACGCAAACCTATCCCGGGCCCCTCATCATGCCATGCCGGAGCAAGCGAGTATCCTTTGTCCTGGCTATTGATACAGAGAGACCTGAGTTGTCTTTTGAATGCCTCATGATCTTCGAGAAGCTTCTGTGCCGCTTCAGGCAAGACAGAGTACCCCTTGTTTTCATTTTCGATAAGATGGGCATAAAATCCGGCAGGCCGTTTCACGGTCTGAGCAGCATTATTTATCAATATGTCGAGACGCCCGTATTTTTGTTCTACATAGCCCGCAAATATTTCAACACTTGGAATATGTCTCAAATCAAGGCCGTGGATCTGTAATCTATCTCCCCAGATTGCGTAGTCTTCCTCTCCGGAATATCTCATTGCTGCGTTAACGGGAAATCTGGTTGTGGCAATAACAGTGGCTCCGGCGCGCAGCATCTGCAAGGCTGCCTGATATCCGATCTTGAGCCGTCCGCCGGTAATGAGAGCAACTTGCCTGTGAAGGTCTGCTGTCTGGAAGCGTTTTCTGTAATTCAGGTCACCGCATTTCTCACACATTGTGTCGTAGAAGAAGTGGAGCCGTGTAAACTCTTCCTTGCAGATATAGCAATTCCGGGGTGAATGCAATTCCTCACTCTTCTGCCGCCCGGATTCGGCAATCTGGGCAGGCGCTGTAAATGTGGCATCAAGGCGTGCGTTGCGGATACCAGTCGTATTTCGGGCACGTCTGTTTTTTTCGAAGGTTGCCAGATTTTGTGCTTTTTTTGCGACTTTATTTCTTTTCTTCGCTTCCGCCCTATCGGGACGGGATAGTTTGCCGGCCGCTTTCAGGAGTGCGATTCTTTGTTCAGATGAAAGATCCGCAAGCTGTCCTGAATCTTTTACGAGAGATTCAAGTGTCGAAATACACTTTTCAATTTCTTCGGAAGCGTTCTTGGTCTCAATTTCTTCTCTATTCTCTTTCATCATCTTATGTACCACATCTCATTTTTCGATAAAGGGTTATCCGAATACCGTCTTTTTTTGCTTCTCCATTCTAACATGATAAAGGCTATTGTTGCTACATCTTCTATCCTGGGCCTGCTCACGAAACGAGAAAGATAAAAGGGGCTGCCATTGACATTTGAAAAAGACGCTCTTACTTGCTGAAATTACGGAGACTATCATAACTATGATTATCAACTGTTTTATGAAAGTATTCGAAAGAATGCGATAGACAGATGGCCGTGTACATGTGTATTCATCATGAACAATAAAGTAGGTGGGGTAGAGAAAAAGAGAAAGGTTTGTGACATAACTGTCGAACACTATCTGTACTATTCGACAGTTATGTCGAATATTTCCCGGAGGAAGCACTGAAACGGTAGTGATTTTAAGGCCTTTAGGGAAACAGCCTCCTGGTATGGTTATTGCAGAAATGCTTATAGGAACGGGTGAGAATGCACAAAAGGAGGATGTCATGAAAAAGACTTTTTTGATTGCTTTGTTTCTTCTCATTGGGATAGCAATGGCCTTCCCGCAACCAGGCTACTCGCTGGGTCATAGATGGTACGGCACAGCGGTGGCTGTAGGGGCAGGGACGGCGCTCCTTGGTGCCGTCATCGGCAGCCCAAGGTATGGGTATTATGGACCACAAGTTGCCTACGGCTATCCCCCGCCTGCATATGGTTATGCCGCTCCGGCCTATGGTTATCCTTATTACGGACCGCGGTACTATCGCAGCTACAGATATCATGGTTCTTACGCTGGGAGGGGCTATTATGGGCACCGGTAGTAGATCCGGCCAGAAGGGAGCGCAAGTACTATAGTCACGCTCCATGTAGGTTATGCACAAACACCGCGGAAAAACGAGACCGAGTGCGAAGGCTGATTTTGTCCTTGGGCTGTTTTCATGCTACCGTTGCTGAGTTTTGCGGGGAGCAGCGGTGGGCATTCCGGAATGGAGACAGAACGGCTGGCCACGTCAGTAACGTATCTCGTTATCCCTATTTCAATTTAAAATGTGTAAACCCCTTGCGGCTTGTTTCCTGTTCCTGTATGTATTGGGATTCTTCCTCCTCAGAACATCAACCTCGACGAAAATGCATGACTGCAATCCGTAATAAAGATAATTCATGCCCGACGACAAACATAGGCATCTCATCCCACATTTTGTGGCCAAGATTTCCTTAACATACAAAACCGAAATTCCTATACTCCCTTCCCATGAAAGCAAGTTCTTATCAATTATCATAGCGACCTTTGCCAAAGAGAACCTTCCCGTTCTTTTCCAGCCAAATTTTATATTTGATTTCGATCAGGAAAACCCTCCTTTATGCGCTTGCCTTATTTTTCTTATAGGGAAAATGATTGTAAAATGTCAATGAAGTAGTTCGACTCTAATTGCGCAAGCAAAGTGCATCTGTGCAGGAAAATATTTAAAGTATTTTGTTCAACAGCGGAATGCGCAGCAGGATGTAGTAGGCGATCAGAAAGCACAGCGGAATCGAAATCAGGCCGGCCAGTGCCCACTTGAATACCGGCAGCATATCCAG
>CAYMTB010000352.1:0-3129 GCA_964393225.1 uncultured Syntrophorhabdaceae bacterium | reverse complement strand
GACATACTTCAACACAATTTCCGCATCCAGTACAAAGGTTTTTATTGATTACCGGAATCATTGTATCTCCATTCCTAAGCGGTATCCATCATGGATCGCATTATTCAGGCGCCTCGGCTTTTTAGCATCACCTATTAAATATACCTTTTCTTTAGTATCCTCCAAGGCTGTTTTTAAATCCACTGCAGGTTGACGATATGTTGCAATTATTGAATCAACCTCGATAGTTTTTTGTTTATTTAAAGACCCAATACTAAGCATGCTGCCTTCCATTCCATTTACCTGCGAGTTCATCATAATAACAACCTTTTTTTTCTTCAGCAATTGTATGTACTGCCAAAGATAGAATGGATTTACGTCCCTGCCTAATTTGTTTCTCTCTTCAATAATTGTAATGTCATAATCTCCATTAATTGACAAAAAAACTGCTACACCTAATCCAACACCCTCACCTCCAACTATAGCCACTCTTTTTCCAGGCAACACACCTTTTGCAATAATGTCTTCAGGAGAAAGTAGAATACCCGATTCCAGTAATGGATAACGCTTTATAGTCGAACCAACAGCAATAACAACAATGTCTGCGTTCTTTTCAGCTAGTAATTGTGGTGTACACTCAATACCAAGGTTTATCTCAACTTTCTGACGATGACACTCGCTCTCGAGATATTTGACCGGCCTTAACAATTCGATTGCACCTTGATCAACTTTTGAAGCAAGGAGTATGTTTCCTCCTAATATGTTGTTTTTCTCATAAAGTATTACCTTATGTCCTTTTTTTGCTGCAGTCGAAGCAAACTGAAGTCCTGCAGGACCACCACCAACAACAATGATGTTTTTTCTGTCATTAATGGGCGGGAAACCGTAGTATCCCCACCTATCCTCTCCCTCATGACCCAACGTAGGCCTAACAGAACACATAATGGGCTGATGGTAATACAATCGTGAAAAACACATATTACAAGCTATACATGGAACAATCTCATCAGCCCTCCCCTCTTTTGACTTACGTGGAATCTCTGGATCGGCAATCATAGGACGGCATGCTTCCCAAAAATCTATCTTACCTTCAGCGATTGCCTTTTCAGGTATTTCAGGAAGAAACTGTCTGAACGCCATCATCACGGGTATGTTTACTGCTCTCTTTACCATTTCTGCCACATAAAGCCAGTTACCCATTGGAACATCTCTTGTAATAACTGACTGAGATGATTCATGCCAGCCGATTGTAACGCTAACATAATCAGCACCAGCTTCTTCGGCTATACGAAAGCTTTCGATACTCTCTTCAACCGTATTGCCTCCACGATCATCAAGAAGTTCTAACCCGCATAGTCTTATCCCTAAGGGTATCGAGTTGCCCACTTCAGCCTTTATCCCTTGTATTATTTCCATCATCATCCGACATCTGTCACGAATATTTCCATTATATTCATCTTGTCTCTTATTGGTATATCTTGATATAAAAGTTGATATAAGATATCCGACAATTCCGGATAGTTCAATAATTTCGTAACCCGCATCAGCTGCCCTGCGTGCTGCTTTTACATGATCCTGAATAGACTCAATAATCTGTTTTTTTGATATTTCACGTGGTTGTTTAAAATACGACAGCTTCTGTGGGACAACCGATGGCATAAGACAATAATCTAATTCCACTCCCCCTTCCCTGCCACAATGGAGAATTTGTAAACATGATACTGCACCGTTTTGCTTTATCACATCTGAAATACGAGCAAGACCAGGTATAAATTTATCATCCGATATACTCATCATTCCCTTAAAACCCTTTCCTTCAGCTCTGACATCGGGGTATGCTCCCTGTGTTGTTACTATTCCGGCCCCCCCCTTGGCCTGCGCTTCCATATAAGCAATTTCCTTATCAGTTACATAACCATTAATTGTATTAAAATTTGTTTCAGTTGCAGCATATTTAATGCGGTTTTTTATAATAAGCGATCCAATATGCCCCTGTGAAAAAATGTGCGGATAATTTTTCATACTATGTTTCCTTAATTTGCCTTTTTAAGTAGTTAGCATAATGTGAATATACAAGTCAAGATACACAATAAGCCCAAGTCACCACCTGACCCCCTCCGGAGTAACCCCAAGAGGTAAAGCAGCCTTCAAATCTCAGTAAAAAACTGTATCGAAAACAACCTGTCAGGCCATTATCTCTTATCCAGGTATTGTCTGTCCTCTCTGAAGGCTGTCATTTGACGAGAGTCCTTCTGTTATGCTCCCGGTGTGTTATGTCATAGTCTCTTTCTGTCCGGGCATACTACCCCGACAGTATAAGCTCCATAATTCTCTGCCGTGCATTCAGCAATATCTCCAGCATTGTATGCCCCTGTGCTATCCGTATCATTAACTCCTGTGGCCTCTCAACGACCGGATGGCGACATAACAGCAGGTAGAGATGGTACACAGTTTCTCTGTCTGAATGAGCGTGGTATCCATGTCGAGGGTAGCGCAACTGACAGGGTTCTGCTTATTGATTGCGGCAACGAGATCATGGTTCACCCGTTCGAGGACGGATAAGAGCTCAGTCAGAGGAGGAATCGTTGCTTTGTCTTCTTCGCGGACACAATCGCCGTGGGAAAGATACCGGAAGACAACCGATGTTTCTCCTTTTTCCATGTTTTTTTTCTGTTTCCCTTCGTTCCTTTCTCGGAAATTATTACAGCTCGACACGTTGAAGGATTATGCATAACCCCTGATCGGCTTCAAGGATGTGAAGGTCGTCGACACAGTCGACTCCGACAAGGTTCAAAAAAATAAGAGAGTGTATGATTTGTTTGTCTGTCATTACCTGAATCTTAACGTGGAGATAAGGTAAAATTATGTTTTATAAAATACTTGTATCAAATGATAGAACCTATTTAAGAATTACCATCTCATTTCACACCTTGTTTAATGCTGTTTATAAATTTATCCCCACAATTTCTGTTACTGGAAGTGTGGCAATATCCATAAACTTACTTCGTCTCATATCATCATTATACATCATGTCAGTTACACGTGAGAATACATTCTCTATAAAGACTTCCTGGTCTTCTACCCTTTTCTTCATTCCAAACCGCATTTTTTGACGGTCTTCATCCTTTAAATTATTGATGTGGTTTTTAG
>CAYMTB010000351.1:0-3159 GCA_964393225.1 uncultured Syntrophorhabdaceae bacterium | reverse complement strand
AGGTATCTGAAAAGCCCTGTAGAATATCCCTATGGCGAAATAGGCAAATCCTGATGCCACAAGGATAATGTATAGCGTGTCTTCCTTAATCTTCCCGACTTTCATTTTTACCCCCGTTGATGATAAACTCCGCCGCCTTCTGCGCCTGTGCGGCAGCGAAAATAACCATTTTTTTGTCCTCCTGGAGCTTGCGAAGCCATGAGCTGATGTAGGACGATGAATTTTCGATAGTAGCATTGTTTTCAATCCCGGTATGAGCGCACAAAAATGCAGCGCCCATTTCTGCTATCAACTCTTCTTTGCTGTACACTTCGCTACCGAAGTTTACCCTCTGCACCCCTTCCCTGTTGAGCCTCGACCGATGACCTGTCCAGTGGGACAATTCGTGATATATCACGGAACAGTAAGACTCCATGTTACGAAAGCATTCTTTTTTGGGTATTGTGACGGTATCTGTAGCAGGCGTATAGTACGCCTCCGTACCGTCCTTTATGGTGCACCCTGTCTTTTTGACAAGGTTTTCGCATTCGACGATATCTGCAACGATGCTTTGCGGTGTCGGGTATGTTATTTCCTCACACTGCTCTACGTTAAATACCGTGTAGTAGCGCAATAACGGGTACCTCTTGGAACCTTTTGAAGCGGAACCTGTAATCTTCGTTGAAAATGCTCCCGCCGTTAATTCTGTCTCATTCTCATTGGTGTTCTTGGTAACGAAGTCGGTGAACTTCCACAAGATAACCGGATAGCCTTTTTCGCCTTTTTTTACGCTTCCATTTAGCTGCCCCGCCTGTTTGAAGGTCAGCCAATAAGGGGCCGAATAGGGAGCCGATTGAAGTATCAGTGTGTTAATCCCTCTGTACGGCTTCTTAGAAATCAGATTCTGCGGCAATCCTGTCGTAAATGGCTTCTTCCACGGAACAACGCCTTTTTCGAGGGCGGCAATAATCCTGTCTGTGATGATTTCGTATACGGACATATGTCCTCCTTTTTTTGATAGTTTTTACCTGAACGGGTTTCTTGGGTTTGATTTGAATCGTTTACATTCCTCGGAGTTCGCTCCGGGGTAGTTGATTGATTCTTTTCGGTAGACCTACTGGTTATTCTCTATGGATATGTATTAATTCCTGAATTAGTAATACAAAAGAAATGAACAACAACCTTTCAATAATGGGTGAGTTTCTCAAGTTCCTGTATAAAAGCGATAACTTTTCTGTAATGCTCGTTAAGGTGGTAAAGATCGTTGAGAAGGGTTCCGGCCTTAACGGGAATAGTCCATCAGAAGGAAGCACAATTGCTTGTGTAGGCTCGATCCCAGAGGGTTTTTTTTATGATGGCGTAAAACACGGCATTATCGGAAAGTGGACAAACACAAAATACGGGTTTCAGCTAAAGATAGAAAAGATTGATATCGTTGAACCTCACGGCAAGGCAGAGATAATCAGGTTTCTTTCATCCGGTCTTATAAATGGTATCGGCCCTGTGACGGCACTGAGGATCGTGGAATGTTTCGGGGAGGATACCCTTGAAGTCCTGGACAGTAACCCTCAGGCAATATTACAGGTGAAGGGCATCGGGCAGATTACCTCTGAAAAGATCATATCCTCGTGGAAAGAACAGAGAGACATCGCGGATCTCATCACAACACTCTGTTCATACGGGCTTACGGTAACGTATGCAAAGAAGGCGCTCAAAGCGTTTGGTTCATCCGCAATTGAAAAGATCAGGGAAAACCCCTACATCTTAACAGAAATCCGGGGTGTAGGATTTTTGAAAGCGGATGTTATAGCAAAAGAATTAGGAATTAAGGATGCCCATCCCGCACGCATGACAGCAGGGATAATGTACTGCCTTGATAACGCAACATTCAAAGAGGGTCATTGTTACCTCACCGAATCGGAACTGCTGAAGCGGGCCTGCGAGATACTGCAACTCGACGGGATAATCATCTCCGATCACCTTCATGAAAACAGGTTTGACAATCTTGTGCTTACCCACGATTGCGTGTATCTCAAACGGATATACAATGCAGAGCGGTATGTCGCGTGCAGAATAAACAGGATGGCATATGAGCAATCCATGATACAGAAGGAAGTCATAGAGAAGATTATCAACGAGTTCACATACCTGACCAAAGAACAAAGGAGCGCTGTCAAATCGGCGTTACTGAAGAAACTCTCCGTCCTTGCCGGATTACCGGGAACCGGAAAGACGTACTCGTTGTTGAGCCTGATTCAGATACTTGAAAAGTTACAGATTTCTTACGCCATCGCAGCGCCGACAGGTAAGGCGGCAAAGAGGGTCTCCGAGGTTACGGGCAGGGAAGCAAAAACAATACACAGACTCCTTGAAGCCAAATTTGATGGCGCATCTCTGAGGTTCAAAAGAAACGAGTCAAACCCTTTGTCGGCCGGCTTCGTCATTATTGATGAAATGTCCATGACCGACATACTCCTTATGGAATCGCTCTTAAAGGCGATACGGGGTACCTGCCTCGTCCTGGTAGGCGATTACAACCAGCTTCCATCTGTGGGACCAGGGCGTGTCCTGAAAGATATGGTCGAACACAGCCTCTGCACGGTGAATGTTCTTACGAAAATACAGAGACAGGCAGAGGATTCGAATATTGTCAGGGCAGCTCACTGTATACATGCGGGAGAGACGATACAACATCTGGTGGGTTCAACAGATTTAATTTTTATAAACGAGGTTGATCCTCTGGACATCAGGGAGAGGATTGTTGAAGCGGTCAGTTCACAGGTGTATTCACCGATGGAAAAAACCCAGGTTCTCTCTCCTATGAAAAAGGGGACTACCGGAACAAAGGAACTGAATACCGCCCTGAGAAACACTATGCGAAATCATAATCTTGCGATGCTCAAAAAGAATCACCGGGTTGAGGAATTATTGGGCGTTATTCAGGTTGGCAGATTTTTACCGGGTGACAAGGTTATACAGGTAGAGAACAACTACGGAAAAGAGGTATTCAACGGAGAGATCGGATACGTGGTAAAAACAGACAGCGAAGAGAGAAAGGTATCCATCCTCTTCGATGACAGGATCATTGATTACGAAGATTTTGAGCTTGACCAGGTTGATTTTGGCTATGCGCTCACTGTTCATAAGTTTCAGGGGAGCGAAGTCCCTTGCGTTGTCATG
>CAYMTB010000350.1:0-3164 GCA_964393225.1 uncultured Syntrophorhabdaceae bacterium | reverse complement strand
ATCAATAATATTATCCTTGTACTTAATTATCATCATTGTAATGTCGTCAGACTGTGGTGCCCCTTGTGCAAAATGTCTGATTTCCTGCTCTATATTCTCGATAGTTTCCTGTATTGGTTTCCCGTGGAGTTTATGTAATGCGTTCTTGAGCTGGTCATCCGAGAAAAGCTCGTTCTTATCATTCATTGCCTCTGTAACGCCGTCAGTATAGAGAAAGAGGCAATCGCCGGGCTCCAGGACAAAACGTTCGGTGGTATATGAAGCATCTTCCATTATCCCGACCATGAGGTGACTTTCTCCGTGAACGAAAACAATTTCGCCTTGCTTCCGCATGATCAGGGGCGGGTTGTGCCCGCCGTTGGCGTAAAGGATTTCTCCTGTCCCTGTGTTCAGGATACCGCAGAAGAGCGTAACGAACATATTCTCATCATTCCCCACACAGAGTTCTTCATTCACCCTCGCAATGATCCGGTCGGGGGTAAGTCCAACCGTTGCCTTTGACTTGATGAGGGTTTTTGTCACTGCCATAAAAAGGGCGGCAGGGATACCTTTTCCGGAAACATCGGCTATTACAAAACATAGATGGTCGCTGTCAATCAGAAAAAAGTCATAAAAATCACCGCCAACCTCTCTGGCAGGTTCTATTGTTGCATAAATGTCAAATTCCTGCCTATCAGGGAAGGGTGGGAACACCTTGGGCAGAATACTCATCTGAATACCGTGGGCAACCTTGAGTTCGCTCTCCATCCTCTCTTTAAGGGCGGTTGTCTCGGTAAGCCTCTCAATGTAATCCTTAAGGGCTGTTTTCATATATGCAAATGACTCGGCAAGCTTTCCCACCTCGTCATGTGATTTGATGACGGGCAGGTCTGCATCGAGATTACCCTTGCCTATCTCTTCTGTTGCCCTTGCAAGTTTTTCTAATGGGCCGGTTATAGACCTCGATATATAGATAACTGCAAGGGACAGGAGAAAAATGCCGGTGATGCCGAGAAACAGCACGACCCGGTTAAGCCTTGTAATATCCTCGATCAGTTCGTCATATGGGAAGACTATGGCGAGGGACCATCCGCTTGATTTAATGGGCACATGGGTCATCCAGGACTCTTTCCCTGTAATTGCACTTTCAGTTTTAAAGGGTAGAAGCGTGGATTCACCCCTCACCATTTTTTGTCCGAAATCACGCAGCGCCTCATCGTTCCGTGCCTCTGCAACAGAAAAAATCGTCTCGTTCATGATGAGTTCTTTTGCGGGATGCGTCACAAAGGTCCCGTTCTTTGATATAAGAAAGGCATAGCCGGTCCTGAAGATTTTAATCGATGAGACGATATCCTGCAATGTTTCCACAGATATATCGACAACTACAACGCCTGCAAGCTGCCTTTTCTCATTAACCACCTTATAAAAAGGGACTGAATAGGAAGACATTATCGTACCGCCGCCTTCGCCGAAATATGGCTCGCTCCACATGGGACGGTCAAGCTCTTTTGGAATCTGGTATGCGTCCACATATAAATAATTGTAGTTTTTTTCGATGTATTTAAAGCCCACCTTCCCCGGAGCCTCTTTGTAGAAATAGGGTGCATATAATTCAGAATCCTTTTTAAAACCGAATGGTTCAAAGGCAACGGCTATACCATATATTTCGGGGTTCTTTTCTGCAACCGTACGAAGAAGGTGCAGCAGGAGCTTCTCGTCATGCGGGCTGTTTTCAAGAAAATATGCAATGCCTTCAGGGACCTTCTGTGTGGCGCTAAGGATGGTTTCTATCCTGCTTGTTGCTGCAGTTATGAGGCTGTTTGCTTTTTCCTCTATCCCCTTTTCGATAGTCCTCCGGGAGAGATAATAGTTGTAACCAAACACTACAGCAAAGATGCATGTGCTGCTCAGCGTAAAAAATAGAACGAGTTTAAAAACTATGCCCCTATTTTTCAGCATGATCCACACTCTGTTTATAAAAGGAGGTAAAGGCCGGTATGTCTTTTATATAACCTCCTGACTGTAATTCTCCTGCCACCTGGGCAAACTCTTCCTCTTTCAGCACCCCTATTAACGGGTCTTTATCGTTCCGCGGTAAAATCAGGTCTTTCATCCTCTCAAGCATCCATTTCTGGTGTATCTTACTCGCAGGAACCTTTGCGTCAGACATGTACTTCAAAACAATGCCCAGCGCTTCATCGGGGTGCTTGAAGGCGTAAAGCCAGCCCTCCACAGACGCCATGACAAACGCCTTAGAGAGGCCGGGATCATTATTGAATATACGCTCAGTGGTATAGATGCCGTCTTCCGGAAAATTCAGCTCATGCTCATAGAAGAAAAAGGCTGTGAGTTCCTCAGGGTCGAGGCCTGCATTGATGATCGTGTGATATTCATTATACCACATGGCAGACGCCACCTGGACACCGTCTCTCAGGAAGAGATTCACAGAGTGTGACTGAGGGATGATTTTTACGTTCAGGCTGTATTTTTTCAGAAAAGCACGGGGTTGAATCTGAAAATCTGCCCCCCAGAGACCCACCTTTTTACCATTCATATCTGCAGGCTTATTGATACCGCTCGCCTTTTTCGTCACAAGCATTAAGGCGGAGCGCTGGACGATCTGGGCGATGTTTACAATTCTTACGCCCCGGGCCCTTTTCTGTATTGCATCGGCAAGCCACATGGTAGCAAAGGTTGCTTCTCCATTTTTAAGGGCATCAAAAGAAGACCGGTTCGGGCCTCCCTGAATGATTTCAAGATCAATTCCATGTTTCTTATAAATGCCTTTTTCATAGGCGACGTAATATCCGGCAAACTGTGCCTGGGGACTCCACTGAGGGATGAAGGATGCCTTTTTAAGTGGTACTGCCTGCGCATGGACAGCACCGACCGCATAAACAAAAAAGAGGATGGCAAAGCAGAAAGCGAGGGCGCAGCGTCTCATCATTATGAAATAATACATTGCCAATTTAAAGAAATAAATAAGAAAACTCAAATCATGTAAAACTTGTGGTGCTGGAACAGGTATTTTGAGATAAATCATCAGATATAAACATGTCAGAGTTTAACCCGGATTTTCCATTAGTATGAGCATCTGTGCCGGGCTATTCCCCACAAACACGCCCTTAAATGCAGGATGTTTAGAGGGTTAGAAGTTTAGAGGGTTAGCTAATCATCCAAACATC
>CAYMTB010000349.1:0-3179 GCA_964393225.1 uncultured Syntrophorhabdaceae bacterium | reverse complement strand
GGGTTTGGTTTGCCCCGTGAAATGCAGTTGCTTTTCTATTTCACTGGGGTCCGACCCCAATTAACGTGTTCCTTCCTCTTCCCGCATGTCGCAAAGCATGGCGTGAACTTGTCGCAAACATTGTCGCAAACCTGTCGCAAAGATTTGATAGACTATGCGAAGCGGTATAGCAGTCGGTGCGTTTCACCTTCAGTTAAAAGCAACCCTTGGTCCACCATCGCTTTCAGGTCCCGTTGCAGAGACCGCCGATTGACATCGGGACAGAGGCTCTCGAAACCATGAATAGTTAGGCTGCCGTGCTCTATGATGTGTCCGATGGCCTTAGCCTGACGATCCGAAAGGCCGTATTCCTTACTGATTACATCCCGGCGGATAGCCCGCTCTCCACGCTCCCTGACTTCGGCAACTGGTGCAACTCATGGCTCATAACTCATGGCAATCAGCAAACTCTGAACATTGAACGGTTTTCTTCCCATAGCCTCTCGCCCATAGCCCATAACCCATGACCTCTAACATTGCACCTTGACCAACTTTGTCTGCCCATGAGACATATAACCATTTTTGAGTCATTTTCTTCATTTGCACCTGCTTCCTTTCAGACTCATGTCCCTACTTTGAACCTGTTTCAGTAATGTGTCCAATAATTAGCAAGAAATGGACACGTTTTGTGGATATGTCCACGCCATGGACACATTATCCGGACAAAAGATCATAAAGGCGAACGTTGAGGTACAAATTCTCTCTCCCAACCTTCTGTCCCTTCACAATGCCTGCCTTCTCTAATTCCTTCAGATATACAGAAGCTGTCTTCCTTTCGGCTATCGCCGCCAGCACAAGAGCTTCGCCCTTGATATAGGGCTGATGGAAAAGTAGTTCAATAAGTTCCTTCGAATATACGCGGGAGGGCAGTTTTTCTTTTCCGACCTTCAAGGTCTCATCCATGAGGGCTCTGATTTGAACGATTTTCTCTCGTGTAAAAAGGGCGGTCTGCTCAACAGCATCAAGCATGTAAAGAATCCACGGTTCCCATTCGCCGGAATATGTTATCCCACGCAACAGGAGGTAATAGTCCGTTTTGTGTTCAATAATATACTTGCTCAAATAGAGGACGGGTAAGTCCAGCAATCCCTTGAAAACCAGATAGAGGATGTTGATGATGCGCCCGGTTCTTCCGTTGCCGTCAGAAAAAGGATGGATGGCCTCGAACTGATAATGAATCAACGCAAGTTTGATGAGAGGATCAACGTGATTCAAGTCGTGGATGTAATCCTCAAGGTTTTTCAGTTTGTCGCGTAGAACAGCTTCGGTTTCAGGTGGCGTATAGATTGCCTCACCTGTTGCTGCATTAGCAACCTTTGTCCCCGGTGTTCTTCTTATTCCTGCGCTATTCTGCTTGATCGTTTGCACCACTTTGATGAAGAGGTTTGTCGTGAGCAATTCACGCTCTTTAAGGAGATTGAAACCTTCCCATAGGGCTTCTCTATAATGGAGCACTTCTTTTGTGGCCGGATCAACGCTGGTCATCTTCACAGCAAAAGCACGAAACAAGGCATCGTTGGTAGTAATGATGTTCTCGATTTCAGAGCTCGCTTTTGCCTCCTGAAGAACCAACGAGTTTATGAGGATGGCTTGGTTTGGAATTGTCTCTCCCACACCCTTCAGTTCGGCGAGTGCCCGGTTCGCTGAAATAGCCTTTTTAAGGACTGTCCTGGTTTCGATTTCGATCTTTGGCGGCAGAAGCGGCAGATCATTATATGGTTTCGAAGGATCAAATGTCATTTTTTTAAGCCTCCTGTGATTCTCATCGTATTTACCCCACACTTCCGGGCGTAGTTCACCCCAGATACCCCAACCCTATCAGAAATCCATCCATCCCCCCCCTTAATGCAGCTCATAGTTAATGGCTCATTGCAATTAGCAAATCCTGAACCTTGAACGGTTTTTCTTCCCATAGCTTCTCGCCCATAGCCCATGACCAGCCTCATATTCTAACATTGAACCTTGAACGGTTCTTGTCCCCCTCGTTTCTTGTTTGCTGTATACAGAATATTAGCCCTTTGATTCCATAAATACAAATAATTATTATAATATATCAGTTCATCTGTTTTAAATGTGGGGGAGGAGTCCCCACCACGGTCTGACAGAGATCTTGCCCCGTTCATACAATTCATTTCCGCCATGGATGAGCACACCACGTTCCGATGCAGGAGGGCCGAGGGATGCAAAGTATTTAAATCCGTCAAAAAATGAGCTTGATATTGTCTCGCCTGATTTTGCCTCAATAGGAATAAGCTCTGTGCCATAATCAAGGATAAAGTCCATCTCATGTCCCGTTCTGTCCCGCCAGAAGTAGAGTGGAGGGTTTTCACCGCTATTTGCGAACATTTTATATAATTCCGAAAAGATGAAGGACTCAAATATTTGACCCCTTGCCGGATGGGTGATGATATCTGACGGTTCCTTGATTCTTAGCAGATAGCAGAGGAGACCTGTGTCAAAAAAGTAGAGCTTTGGGCTTTTTATGATTCTCTTTGCGAAATTGGCGTGATGGGTAACAAGCAGGTGAACGATGAAACAAGCCTGGAGTATGGATATCCATTGACGGGCGGTTGTGTGAGATATACCGCAGTCTGCTCCAAGCGATGAGAGGTTCAGAAGCTGACCCGATCTCCCTGCACAGAGCCGCACAAAACGCTGAAAAGTGTCCAGATTTCCTATGTTTGCAATATCCCTTACATCACGCTCAACATAGGTGTTGTAATAGGCGGCAAGCCAGTCATGGGCATCGAGCCCCTTGTCATGTATACGGGGGTAAAAACCCTTAAACAGGATTTCCTCAAGAGTAAATGGAGGCACTTGCTTTGCTGAAGATATTTCAGTAGTTTTTCCTGTTGCCGGAAAGGGATCATCGAGTATCTCCCCCAAAGTAAAAGGAAGCAGGTTGATGAGGGCTGTTCTACCGGCAAGGGTCTGACTTACATTGCTCATAATGAGCAGATTTTGCGAACCAGTCAGGATAAACTTACCAGGAGAATCATTCTGATCAACGAAAGTCTGTATGTAGGAAATGAGAGAAGGTACCCTCTGAATTTCATCGAGAATTACCCCATCCGAGAATCTTCTCAAAAACGATTTGGGATCTGTCAGGGCAAATTCCCGTTCACTCAGGTCTTCCAGGT
>CAYMTB010000348.1:0-3192 GCA_964393225.1 uncultured Syntrophorhabdaceae bacterium | reverse complement strand
CGGACCCCAGTGAAATAGAAAAGCAACTGCATTTCACGGGGCAAACCAAACCCTTTAAAAGCAGTGTTGAGTTTTGAGGTAATAAAACCCAATAAAATCGGATTAAAGTGCTGTTTTTACCTATGAAAACCCATAAATCAATAAGTTAATAGGTCATAGTTGATGAGTGTATATGCATTAAAAAACTTGACAGATTTTTAATATTGTTTGCAATAAAGAACAACTTCAAGATAAATTCACAAGACAATTTTATTGATTACGAATTGTGGCATTTTAAGCTTCACGCCTGTCCTCGCTTGGTGGGGGCTTCATGTTTAACGCTTCACGGAATTCAAATAATCTGAGGGATTAAACATTTCAGCAATGTTTTCTTGCTTCTTTTACAAACAGGGTTTATAAAATATGCACTATGTGTAGATACCATACAGAAAGAGATTTTCTGGGTGAAATGGAGATTCCGGCAGATGCCTATTATGGCATTCACACCCTCAGGGCAGTAAAAAATTTTCCCGTATCATCATTCAAGGTACCGCAGGAACTCATTCAGGCACTGGCAGAGGTAAAAGAGGCCTGCGCCCTCGCGAATATCCACGCAAACCTTCTTGATTCAAAGATTGGAGAGGCAATTATTGAGGCTGCCAGGGAGGTTCAGAACGGAAAATTCTCTGATCAGTTTATCGTTGATGCCTTTCAGGGCGGAGCCGGTACTTCCACCAACATGAACATGAATGAAGTTCTTGCCAACAGGGCCATTGAAATCTTGGGCGGCATAAAGGGCGACTATCACCTTGTAGACCCGCTTGAACATGTCAATCTCTCTCAATCCACAAACGATGTCTACCCGACAGCGCTTAAAGTGGCGGCTATTCGACTTGTCATTACCCTAAGCGAGGCTATCGCGCTGCTCCAGGGCGCTTTTCAGGAAAAAGAATCGGCCTTTGCGGGCATCCTGAAGCTCGGACGCACTGAAATGCAGGACGCAGTCCCTATTACCCTCGGTCAGGAGTTCGGGGCTTATGCAGAGGCCATTGCACGCGACAGATGGCGCCTTTTCAAAGTCGAGGAACGTTTAAGACAGGTAAACCTGGGCGGTACGGCTATAGGAACCGGTCTCAATGCGGAGCGTGAATACATTTATGCGGCTGTTGAAGAATTGCAGAATATTACGGGTCTCGGCATCGCGCGGGCGGAAAATATGGTTGACGTCACGCAAAACGCTGATGTCTTTGTCGAGGTCTCAGGGCTTGTAAAGGCGGCTGCGGATAACCTGGCAAAGATAGCCGGTGACCTGAGGCTGCTCTCCGGCGGGCCTCGCGGCGGTCTGGCAGAAATTTCACTTCCCCGGCAGCAGTCAGGCTCTTCAATCATGCCGAATAAGGTGAATCCTGTAATCACAGAGATGGTTACCCAGGTGGCATTTCAGGTGATAAGCTGTGATCAGGCCATTACTCTGGCAGCATTATCAGGACAGCTTGAATTGAATGCCTTTTTGCCGCTCGTCACCTTTAACCTCATAAATGCCCTTAAGCTCCTTATTAACGCAGTTACAATCTTCCGTACCCATTGCATAGAAGGCATTGTGGCCAATTCAGAGCGCTGCAGGCAATGGCTTGAAGAAAGCCTTTGTCTTACTACTGTCCTCGTCCCGTATATCGGATATGACAGGGCAGCAGAACTCTCTGAAAAAGCGGCATCCGAGGGCAAAACCATTCGCGAAGCTGCAATAGAAGACGGATTGTTCACCCCGGAAGAACTTGATGCCATATTCACCCCGCGTGAACTTACGAGACCGGGCATTGCCGGTTCACAAAAACTGAAACAAAGAAAGAGAGGTTAATTACATTGACTGATACAACATTAAATCAAACACCCCGCGGAAGCAGATTGCATATCGCGATCTTCGGCCGCCGCAACGCCGGCAAATCAAGCCTGATCAACGCGTTAACAAATCAGAATATCGCGATCGTCTCGGATATCCCCGGCACAACCACAGACCCCGTGTATAAATCGATGGAGATACTTCCCATTGGTCCTGTTGTGCTCATTGATACGGCAGGGATAGACGATATAGGCCAACTGGGCGCTTTAAGAATGGAAAAGGCCTTTGCCGTACTCGCAAAGACCGACCTGCTTCTGCTTGTTATTGATCCGGCAACAGGCGCCGGGACACACGAAAAGGATGTTATCAGCCGCGCGAAGAAAAATAAGGTGCCGGTCATAGCCGTTCTCAACAAAATCGACCTTTATCCGCAAACATCGACAGAGGAACTGAGCGCCAGGCTGAATTTACCTGTAATCCCGGTGAGCGCCCTGACACGCCGGGGCATCCATGAACTTAAAATGGCAATGATAAAGTCGGCACCAAAAGACTGGATGTCCCCTACCATACTTGGTGATTTGATTTCACCGGGAGACACAGTCGTGCTTGTGACGCCTATAGACCTCGCCGCGCCTAAGGGGAGACTGATTCTCCCGCAGGTGCAGACGATACGCGATATACTGGATAACGATGCCATGGCCCTGGTCGTAAAAGAAAGGGAATTGAAGGCAGCCCTGGCAAGTTTAAAGAGTAATCCCCGCCTTGTTGTTACGGATTCGCAGGCCTTCCTGAAGGTAGCGGCAGATACACCGAAAGATGTTCTTATGACATCCTTTTCGATTTTATTTGCCCGCTATAAAGGCAATCTCACCACCCTCGTTGAAGGCGCAAAGGCCATTGAAAATCTGATGCCCGGCGATAAGGTGCTTGTTGCAGAGGCATGCACACACCACAGGGTTGAAGATGACATAGGGACCGTAAAAATCCCCAGATGGCTCCAGCAGATTGTGGGAGGACCGCTCGATTTTACATGGGTCAGCGGCCTTGAACTCCCTTCCGGTTTGAACGATTACAAACTAATTATTCACTGCGGGGCATGCATGATAAACCGCAAAGAGATGCTCCACCGTCTCGTGACAACCCAGCAGGCAGATGTGCCAATCGTTAATTACGGTGTCCTTATCGCATATGTGCTCGGCATCCTGAAACGCGCGCTTGCTCCATTCCCCGAAGTGCAGCAGATCCTCGGAGAGACAAAAAACTAAACAGCTATTTACTTTTATCGGGGCAGGCCATATATTTAACCTACGGAGGTTTGTATGCAGGCTGATTTCATTGACGAACAAAACATTAATTCAATATTAGAACAGGAG
>CAYMTB010000347.1:0-3202 GCA_964393225.1 uncultured Syntrophorhabdaceae bacterium | reverse complement strand
GAATAGATTAGGGGCTTGTGTTCAAACCAGCGACCAATGCGAAGCGCGTCCCCGATCATGACGACTTTTCCAAGGACCAGCGCTTCGATAATAGCCACCCCGTAATTTGTGTACGCGATATCATGGGCAGCAAGAATGAGTCTCCGGTACTGCGTAAATGCGGCGAACATGAGGGTGAGATACGCAGCAATTATCCAGAACTCGACCATCTCGTGGACTATCTTTTGCTTCACGTTCTTCTTTTTCTTATCAGTTTTACTCATAGCCTGTAATCCTCTCGCGAAACATCGTTGCCCCTTCCTGGGTACTCAGGAGTGCTATTGAATTTTCCTCCATGAAAAGCCTTTCTTATTTCCATCCCACCGCAAGATGTGAACGGGACAACATCCCACCAGAGATGTTTCGTGCTTTAAACCCGTTTTGCAAAAGGATACGCGTTGCGTAATAGGCGCGCTGCCCTGACCGGCAAATAACCAGAATCTCCTGGTTTCGGGGAAGCTCATTGAGGCGTGCCCGGAGTTCCGGCAGAGGGATATTGACCGCACCCGGCACATGTTCCACGGCAAGTTCGGGAGGATTGCGCACATCGAGGAGGAATCCCTTTCCGAGAGAACCCCAGTGACATATGGGCATGTCATCATGGGCAATGTCCGCGGCGACCATTCCGGCAAAGTTGACGGGGTCCTTCGCGCTTCCGAAGGGAGGGGCATAGCACAGTTCGGCCTCTTCCAGATCATAGATGGTACATCCCATCTGGATAGCCATGGCAAAGGAATCGATCCGCTTTGTAACGCCATCCTGGCCGAGCACCTGTGCCCCGAGGAGACGTCCGTTGGATTTCCGGTAAATAACCTTGATCGCTAGCATTTTGGCGCCTGGGTAATAACCGGCATGAGAATTCGGGTAAAGATAAAGCTTTTCGTAATCCTTGTCACCAAGTCTTACCAAAAGCTTTTCGCTGACACCGGTGGAAGCAACGGCAGCCTCGAAGACAAGACAGATTGAGGTACCCTGGGTGCCCCGAAAGCGGGAGTCCCGCCCTGCGATCACGTCGGCCACGATCCTGCCCTGCCGGTTTGCCGGCCCGGCGAGTGGTATGAGAGACCATTCACCGGTGACAAAATCCTTGACTTCGACTGCATCCCCGACGGCAAAAATATCGGGGTTGCTTGTACGCATCTGATCGTCAACGCGTATCCCTCCCCGTTCTCCAATCTCGATCCCGGCCATCTTGGCAAGGGCCGTCTCAGGACGGACGCCGATCGCCAGGATAACGATCTCCGCCGGGTAGGCTTTGCCCGATTTTGTCTGGACCTCGACTAAGCCATCTTCCAACTGCTTGAATCCGGCTACCCCGTCATTTAGTTCGAGGATCACACCGTGCTTTCGGAGATGATTCTCGACGAGACGTGCCATTTCCGGATCGAGGGGAGGCATGACCTGATCGAGCATCTCAACGAGGGTCACTTCGAGCCCTATATGGACCAGATTTTCCGCCATTTCGAGGCCGATGAATCCGCCGCCGACCACCACCGCTTTTTTTGCTTTTGTCACTGCCTGGAATCCTGTTTCCGAGTGGTCAGGCAGATCATGCCGTGAAATCCACGCGCTTATATCCCGGGCGTCTGGAATGGTCCTTACCGAAAAGATCCCCGGAAGGTCAATGCCGGGCAAAGGAGGACGGATTGGAGCTGCCCCGGGCGACAGCACGAGCTTGTCATAGGATTCAGTGGTTACTGCACCGGTTGCATGATTCTTTAACTCTACGGTTTTCTTTTCCGCCGAGACGCCGACTACCTCACAGCGTACCCGTACATCGATGGCGAATTGCTCACGAAAGGTCGCTTCACTTGCCACAAGAAGACTCGACTCTTTTTCAATCACACCCCCGATGTGGTAGGGCAGCCCGCAATTCGCATAGGAGACATAGGGTCCCCGTTCTACCAAAACGATCTCAGCTTTTTCATCCAGCCTGCGCAGGCGCGCTGCACATGACGCACCGCCTGCTACTCCGCCAACAATAATTACTTTCATTTGTCACTCTCCTCAAAATTTAATTTATCAAGCATATAATTTATAGTCTGCTGCCATCCTGGAAAACCTTTAGCTGAGTCCATTTACCCTTAAAAACGGAACACTACCCCCAGTCCTGGACCGCTGAAAGTAAGGTCCTGTGCCAATTTGTCACCGCCCTGGCTGTAGGAGAGATGCCTGTATGAAAGAAGCCCTTCAACCCGTCCGAAGCTGTAGCCGATACCGAGCAACCCCTGCCAGGTGACGATTGAAGTGCCTGTTCCGACATCAAAATGGTATGGAACAAACCAGTGGCTTTTACCGAGTGCTACACGACCCCTGACGCCGATAACAGCGTCCAGAATGTCCTCTCTCTCTCTGAAATCCTGCCGGTCCGGGCAAGGGTTTGGCCCGGACCCGGGCCGTTGACCGCTGCTGCAAGCTGCCATTCGGTGGTAGCCTTGAGCCCGAAATAGCGGAAGCCCCCTACCCCGTCGAGGGTTATTGTCGAACCCTCAACCAGTCTGTAGCTGCCCAGCAAGTTCCAGACAAGCCCCTGCAGCGTGGATTTAGTATTCGTATTGAGGCTTGCATTGATCGGGAATCTCCCGGAACTGTTGAAAACCGCCGCCTTCACGTTGCTCTCCTCGCTTGAGAAGTTGAGATAAATCACGTCAGATAAAACGCCCCATTTCCCCTTGCGGGCTTCGCCGGAGAGCATAACAGCAGCGCTCAGATTACTGAGATAGTTATCCGGGCCGACTTTGACCTCCATGCCGTTCAATGAACCTAAGGACTGATTGTAGTTGATTGTGCCACTGATACTTGGAAGCCACAGATAGGGTACTAAACTGAAAGTCCAGCCATCTTTCTGACCATTGGTGTCATCTCCCAGGGCTTGAACCGGGAGGAGACTGACGATCAACAGCACAAACCCGATCCACGCAAACACAGTTCGTTTCATTCATACCTCCTTTGCGTTTCTAATAACATATCCGGGTTTAGTGTTAATCTTACCGGGCACGATGAAAACCGAGTCCCCTGATGTCTGCCCGAAATAACCGCGCAGACACTACTTGACCGCATACCCTTTTCCCTCCATGCAGGCACCGAAAGCCTTGTTGAATTGCTGGACTGTGGCCCCTTTTTGAGCCTGTGCCTGTTGCTGCTGGGCTTGCTGGTTCTGGCG
>CAYMTB010000346.1:0-3205 GCA_964393225.1 uncultured Syntrophorhabdaceae bacterium | reverse complement strand
CCTGAACATTTTTATCGCCAAGTCGTGCACACATCTTCATATCTTCCCATCCTTTTTCTTTCTCTCCTACCTTATTATACATGACACCCCTATTATAATATGCATTTGTGTTCTTGGGGTTCAGCTCAATTGCCTTGGTAAAGTCCTTGATGGCCTGTTTATACTCACCCAATTGGCTATAAGATAGTCCACGGTTATAGTATGCTTCTGCTGCAAGTTCAGGGTCTATCTCAATTGCTCTGGTGCTATCCTTTATGGCTTTTTGATAATCCCCCGTTGACCAGTATGCTATTGCTCTGTCTTTATATGCAATTCCGTTTTCCGGGTTTAGCTCAAGTACCTTATTGATATCCTTCAGTGCTTGCTGGTAGTTACCTAAAACGATATATGCAACTCCCCGGAACAGTAAAGCATCTTCATTTTCTGCATCCATGTAAATTGCTTTAGTAAATTCCACTATGGCTTCTTTGTATTTCTTTGCATTAAATAAGGCATATCCTTCATCGACCCATTGGTTGGATACATGCTCTTGTGCAGATAATGCTGTAGCAAAGAGAAGGAAGATGCAAATGAAGATGATAATAGAACGTTTAATGCGATTCATGTCATAGTTCCTTTGTGACGTTAAAATCAGCCGTGAGTGTAATGAATCGGTTGCATTGCCTTTGCTATAGGTTCTTATTCAAGCATCCATTTACCATAAATATCAGGATTAGAAGATTCGTTACCTCTTGCTTTTGTTTCACGATAACTTTTTTCTGCAAAGTTATCTTTTAATGAGATCGTAATTTCTACATCTGCGACCGGAGCTTCCCATTTTGCTTTGATTATATCATTGGTCCAAGCAGTTATTTGGTAAGTAAAATTGTTGCTGAAAAGCATATAATTTTTATACATCGTGTCTTCTTTTGGATCACGGACGAGCGATATATTTTCTTCACATGTCTTATTATTACGGTCGCAAGTTATTGACGTGAAGTTTATTCTTGAAATGATTCTAGCATTAGTTCCCGGAAGAGCCTTCCAGCGACCTGATGCAAAAACAAATTTATCCACTTTCTTTATGCTCTTTTGTGGCGATCTTATATCATTCAAATCAGAGCAACCAATGAGTAATGATGCTATAAATATGATGGAAATTATTTTTTTCATCATTTTATCTCCTATAACGCCCGAGTTGAGTCGGAGGGTAAGCGATCGGCTCCCACCCTTGGTTGGGCATCACGCTGGTGCGTTGCCTGTTCAAATGAAATAGTTCACCAACTTCCCTATCGTCGCCTGATTGTCTGTTGACTACAATCTATGATAGGATTAAGGGTTACTGCCTCCACATTGTCCTTCTTTACTACAAAAACAGCCTTTGCTGTAAGGGGCCTTTCATCACCTTTCATTACATAGAATTCATTGTCTGTCTGATCTAATATCTTTAGAGGTATACTGGTTGAACCTGTTGCAGGATCAGGCTTCGAGTTAGCCGAGGAAATAAGGCAAATCAACTCTGGCGGAGTGTCTTTGGCAAACAGGAATGTTGTGGTAGTAACTGAACGTTTTCCTCCTCGATTGCTTGGAATATGTTCATAGACGCCAAACGTATAAGCGAAAATCACAAGGTATACGAGAATGAGCGAGACAACACCTGTAACAAAGGATAGGCGTGAGCGTAGTTTTTCCGTTCCTTCTACTTTTGTTAGTTTTTTAATTCTTGACTTCACACGGTGTATGATGTAGGCCGTGAAAATCAGCATCATAAAGTAATAACCCATGTCGACGATAAGGTCTATGGCCCATGGGATCCGATATAATGTCAATGTAGTAAAGAAGACTCCCACTCCAAGAAGCAACCAGCGACCCGCATTAACTACCCAGTTGACCGCAGATGTAACCTTTTTTTCCAGCCCCTCATGTTTAATAATCAACTGCCACCAGTCTCGTTTCTTAACTGATAAGTAGAATCTGTTTAGACCTCCCAAAAACACTAATCCAAGGAATGTCATTATTAAATATAGGTGGAATACGAGACGAAACGAAACGTTATTGCCAAGCATGGGATGAGCCATTCCGTTCCAATCAGCGCCTGTTATGAATACAGCAAAAAAAAGCAGGATGATTGTAAAAATAAAGGCGGTTGCTGTTGTCCGTTTAGACCCCTCAGGTGGCAAGCCGGAGTACTTTTTGTTTTTTGCGATCACATACCACAGTATAGATGGCATGAACACTATAGCCAAAGACAGAATAATGAAAACAAGACCAGATTCAACATATTCAGCCTTCAGCAAAGGAATATTGCTAACGCCTAAGCTACGTATATACATAGAGTGAATAAGGTAACCAAAAACATAAGACATAATCACAAGAAGGGTAGCAACGTTTGGCAGCGACAAGGTGCGATTGATTTTGATTGGAAACTGTATACTCTCAGTCGGTTTTTTACTTTCCAATATAGTCTCCTCTCCTATTGCCCAACAATTAATATACGGGCATAGTATTTTTCCGTTTTTTTATATTATACTCTCACCTATCAAAAAAACAATAGCAAAACTCATGAAATATATAGGGAAAATTATCAGAACAATTAATAATTATCCGGCAATATCAGGTTTATATGACCATCGTTTTTTTACGGTATTTTGTCCACAACTACCAGCTGTATTATTGATCTACGGAAAATGGAAACACGCTGCGTATAGCAGGAAGTTACGTTGGAGCAAATCTTTTGAAAACTGCATCGTTGCTATCCTAATATATTTTCCTAAATAAACATCATTTATTCAGTTCTTGCTCATAGAGCCGCTCTCAGTGCCACCGACCAGCCATCCGATTCCTTGTCTTCTCAGAAACTCCTGCGTTCTTTTATCCCCCAATAAGGCAGCCATCTGATAATCCAGCAAGGCAAGCACTCCTTCCCCTTTCATTGTATATATCATTGCTCTCATACTGTAGACCTTTGCATATTTCGGGTCAAGCTTCAGGGATGTGGTAAACTCCGCAATAGCCTCTTTATATTTCCCTCTTTCCCCATAGAGTACACCACGGATGAAATATGGTTCTGTCATTTCAGGATCCAGCCTGGTCGCCTTGTTTGCATCTCTCATGGCCTGCCTAAATCGGCCCGTTTTTGTGCAAGCATATCCTCTCATGACATAGAGGCCTGCAAGATCAGGATCAATCCTTATTGCCTTTGTATATGCTGCAATTGCTCCTTCCA
>CAYMTB010000345.1:0-3208 GCA_964393225.1 uncultured Syntrophorhabdaceae bacterium | reverse complement strand
GTTTTTTCGTACCTCAATAATTACCGCTTGCAATCTTGCAGTCTTTACAGAACTGCGTTTTCATTGACTGCAGGAAGGCAGCCGTACCCTGCTATTACAGAAAACAAGCCGCCAGGTAATTGTACATTTAATTCGGTTATCAATAAATCCAGGTAGGGGTTTTATGTGCAGATTTGTAAGGGTTGATATATTTACAGGGTATAAGCTAATGACAAAAATAAACTCTCCACAACAATCTACCACTCTTTTTCAAACATGGGCGGCTTTATCCAGGACATCTTCTGCCCATTGATTAAGGCTTTTTCCCGCGGTTTTTGCCGTGGAAATAGCTCTGGCATGAACCTCGGGAGAAACACGGAGCATCAGCTTACCGGAAGCCGCCTTCAATGGCCTGCGGCCTGTAGCAGCACAATCTGCTACATAATAATCAATGGCAGCCTGGAAATCGGCCCGAAGTTCTTTTACGGTTTCTCCATGGAATGTGATGCTATCCGCAATTCCTATAATTTTGCCGGTAAAAATATTATCTCTTTGATCAAATTCGATCCGGGCTGTATACCCCTTATAGGTCATTACATTTTTCATGGTGTCACCTCCAATTGTATCAACCACTCGCGCAGTTCTTCGACCTGATACTTTTTTGCTTCCTTTCCAGGGTGGGGTCGATGAAGGTACTGTCGGCCTCCCTTCAACTCAAAGACAATGCGAGAACCCGAACCTTCCCGGACATCCCCGCCAAGAGCTAATATCAGGGCTTCAATGTCGGAAAATACAATACCGCTCCGCGTGGGAACAGCAAAGATTGCTTCAAGAATGCGCCGGTGTTTTGCCTTCATATAGAATGATAGCAGAATCAGATATCGTCTGCAAGCAACAATTTGATATCACAAGCCAAAAGCGAGTTGATAAGACTCTGCAAAAAATACCACCTCAAAGACAGCATAAATTATTTCTTTGTGAAAAACTTTGATTTTGTATGTTATATATTATGATTATATATGTCGGATGAACATAATTTATTTGGTGAGACTACCGAAGCGCTCTTTCGGCGTTTCAATGAACCGGTTGTCACGATAGAGTCGATCAAAAAATGGCTGAGCAGTTTTGATGACGAAGACAAATTTGCTGCGCTGCTGCTGTTAAGCCATATCGAATATCACTCGCAGCCAAGGGTAATGCGGGAAACAAGACTGGTCCACGAACAATTGCTGGAGAGGCTTTCAATGGGCCGCTTTGATGTCAAAACCTTTCAAGACATTGACTTCAGTCGCGAATTTACCTGCAAGAGCGGTGATGTTGTCTCTTTTATCTACAGAAAATCAAATCTCATACCAAATAAGAATTTCAAGACCTTTGACCAGTTGATACGGGAAACAGTCAATAACCCCGATATGTTTAAAAATCGTGCGCTCGTCATCCTTGATGATTATATCGGCACAGGTTCACAGTTCATTTTTCATTTTATAGGCGAAAACAGCGAAGATGCCAGGGTTATCAACAGCTATAGAAAAACCTACCTCGTGTCATACATCATCCATGAAAAAGCCCTTCAAAATTTCAGGCTACTCTTTGATGGTAAGGTTGAGCAGTTTATCATGGCCGAAAAAGAACAATTCCCTGATTTCGATTTTACACCTGAAGAAGAAACAATCCGTAGAAACCTGACAAATCTCGACTGGAATAAAATTGAACTTGTCTATCTCGAAATTGAAAAACCACTTATGTCTCTTGACAATAAAACACTCAATGATAACGAAAAAAGACAGATAGACAGATTGCTCAATAAATATAAGCAAGAAGGCTATTCCGGTACATCCTACCTCCTTGGCCACCATACATTCTTTTTTGGAGCCCCGAACTCTCTGCCCAGGATACTCTGGCCCCTTTTTAATAGGGTCGAGGACTTCTCGTATACCGCCACCCCAAGGCCGGTTGATCTCAACGAGGATGTTATTGGATATGCAATAGATAATATAGATAATGAAGCGGGGACACAGTAAGGACTACCGTTTAAAAGGATAGATAGTTTAGAAAATACAAAACTATTTAGTTGCAGGAAGGCAGCCAGACTTTGCAGGAACAGAAAACAAACCTTCAAAACTTTACGTATTTCAAACCGTATTCAATAAGCCCCATCGAATGTGTATGGTGCAGATTTATATTTTTACCAGAACGATATATAAAAGGTTAATATTGAAAGATTGCACCTTGCAAGGTTGAATCTTCCATCTTTTTTCAGTATTTGAGTGTAATTCCGAATACCACCGGCATCAATCCGGACCATGCAATGATCAACCATATTAAAGGCGAAACAGCCACACCAAACAATATCCCCCTTAAAATGGGTTTTCTGCGACTGAGAATCGAGATAACGACTGTGAAAATAAGAATTATCAATGAATGCCACCCGATGATGGTGGAGTAGAATAAACCCCAGGCAGGCGCTGAATGGGTATTGATATAAGGCCGATATACGTAGATTGATTGTAATAATACAGAGCCGGTCAAGGTTGTTACGGATAGTAACCAGAAACGGTCTGCACCGGACCTTTTAAGATAAGCTGAAAAGGCAAAAAAGGCGCAGGGAATACAGATAATAAGGATATAGGCAAGAACAGCGACTGAAAAAATAAATCCCATTAGTTTGCTTCCATCGGCACGATTTATTGAAGATACAGGAAATATTCAGATAATTTTAAACCACCCTGTGCACTTTGAAATAAACATACTCATGCTCATTCACAGAACTGTATCTAACTGTTGTTAATATAAAGGGCGGAGACAATGTCACAATGAGATTAGGCGCTCCTGAAAACAGGATATTGTCCTGACGCCCCGGTAAAATAATCTCTGCACCGGAACTTGGACTGGTGATCATTGCTCCACCCGTTACATGATTTCATTTTGTCTATAATTTGTCAAGTAACTTTCCCTGTGTATCTGCAATATAATTATGCCGTTTCTTTAAGTTGGGATATGCATGGCACTTGAGAATCTGTATTCCCGGATGATCAAAAGTGCATATTCTGAATCTTTGCCGTTCATTATTTCCGGGGATAATTCCGGGGAATAGTGAATTGCCCGCTCCATACCTGATTCTTCTGAATTAGAAGCATAGTGAAGAGCCTTATTTGAAGATTGAGAAAAGAGCAGAGTGGCCCTCTTGCAAAACTCACGGCATTTCACGGCAACTTTTTCACACAGATGC
>CAYMTB010000344.1:0-3214 GCA_964393225.1 uncultured Syntrophorhabdaceae bacterium | reverse complement strand
GCCATAGCACTAATCATCTGAAATCCGGAGGTCCGCACAAAAAACCACTGTTTAACAACGTGTACATTGGATACACTTCTGTATCATATGGATACGTCTCCAACCGTAAAACCCTAAAAGATCTTCTTAAGCAGTTCATTCGCTATAACAGCCTTTTCAACTTCTTTGGAACCTTCATAGATTTCAATGATTTTTGCATCCCTGTAAAACCTCTGAATGTCATATTCAGAAATATAGCCATAACCTCCATGGAGTTGCAGCGCTTCGTTTGCAACGTATACAGCTGTTTCTCCGGCATACCATTTTGCCATTGAGACCAGGGCAGGATCGAGTTTGCCGTTGTCAAGAAGATAGGCTGCTCGCCAGTAAAGACTCCGTGCCGCCTCAACCCTTGTTGCCATTTCAGCGATCTTGAACTGGACACCCTGAAGTTTGGACAGAGTTCCCCCAAAGGCCTTCCTTTTCTTGACGTGGGAAATGGCCATCTCGAGCGCTCCCTGGGCAAGACCGACACCCTCGGCCGCCACATGGTTCCGCGTCTTGTTGAAAAAATCCATCAGTTGATAAAAACCTCGTCCCTCCTTCCCTATAATGTTATCAGCCGGCACCTCCACATTACTGAAACTGACCTCGGCTGTATTTGAAGCCCTTATCCCCATTTTACCGTGAATTTTCGTTGCTTCAAAACCCGGGGAAGCCGTCTCTACTAATATAACGCTGCACCTCTTGTGAACATCCCTTTCATCCGGCGCTGTGACAGCATATACGAGGAGGTAATGTGCAATGCAGCCATTCGTTATAAACATCTTTGATCCATTAATGATATAATTATCACCTTTCTTTTCTGCTCGCGTCTTGACCATGGTTACATCACTGCCTGCATCCGGTTCAGTAACGGCAGTGCCGATTATAGCTTCTCCTGCAACAATCGGCGGCAGATATTTCTTTTTTTGTGTTTCAGTCCCGAAAGACTGGATCATCTCCGAGCCGAAGCTGCAGGAAACAAGGGCCTGTCCACAGCCCGGGTCAACACGCCAGAACTCTTCAGTTATAAGGGAGTGTTCAAGGAAACCGAGACCTGCTCCTCCATATTCTTCCTTAATGAATGTGCCGATAAAACCATTTTCTGCAGCGCGCTTCCATATAGCCGGATCGAATTCTTCCTTCTCATCAAATTCTTTCGCCCGATCTCTGAATTCCTTTTCAGCAAATTCCCGGGCAGCTTTTGCTATGTCTTTCTGTTCTGTTGTAAGTTCCATTTACTGCCTCCGATTTATTTTGAAGCGTACTGTTTCCGTAATTCCTGTTTCATAATTTTGCCGCTTGAATTACGCGGCATCTCATCCACAAAAAAGACCAGTTTAGGAGCTTTATAACCGGCAATCTTCCCTTTACAAAACTGAACTATTTCATCGGCCGCTATTTTCTCTCCTTCTTTCAGGAGCACAACTACAGCAGCCGCTTCTCCCCATACAGGGTGGGGCACACCGATGGCGGACGATTCGCTGACAGATGGATGTTGGTTTACAACCCGCTCAATCTCTGCGGGATATACATTTTCTCCGCCTGTTATAATCATGTCTTTTTTGCGATCAATAACATATACGTATCCATTCTCATCGATTGAACAAATATCCTCAGTATAGAACCATCCGTTCCTGAAGGCCTTATTTGTCTGTTCTTCCTTTCGCCAATAGCCGAGGGAGGTTCCCAATCCTCTTGCCTTCATTTCACCTGTGCCCGGCAGAGCAACAGGTTTGTCGTTTTCATCCACAATAATTACTTCACAGTCATACGCATCTCTGCCGCATGACTCGAGTATTTTCAAATTTCCCTTGGAAAGTTCATTCTTGATGTCCTTGGCTGACAGGTTTACCGTAACGCCGGTTGTCTCAGTCGTCCCATGGTGCTCACCAAGTATACACCCGAAGGTGTCAATGAACTGCTTGTATACCGATGGTATTATGCCTGCCCCTGCAAACCATAGTTTTGTCATGCTTGATATATCATACTTGCCTTTGATTGCCGACCATGTATCGAGCATCATTTTGACCATGGGCGTAGCAAGCATACCTGCTACAAGTCGTTCCTCCTGCGCTGTTTTAAAAAGGTTTTCTACGTCCCATTTTTGAAACAGGATACTTGTAGCCCCCCTATAGATGGGACCTAAAAACGATGTATATGCGGTGACGTGGTACATGGGACAAACCGTAAAACCAATATCGTCAGTTTCAATACGATTATTGAATGCGCATGTACGGCCGCAATGGTAAAGATTTTCCTGTGTCTGCATCACCCCTTTCGGCAGGCCCGTTGTTCCGCTGGTATACATGAGTGTTGCAATATCGTTCTCAAGCACATCAACGTTCAGATCATCAGCCGACGCATTCCTTATTAATTCTTCGTAATCATGCCATCCCGGGGGCTTATTTTCTTTTGGTCCTATATAGATCAATTCCTTCAACGAAGGTATTGCATCTTTTGCCTGCTCTGCAACCTTGATGAACTGATGGTGAACAAATAAAATCGATGTCTCTGCATCAGAAAGGACGCCGATCATTTCATTCGGCGCCAGCCTGAAATTGACTGGCACAAAAATAAAACCTGCGCCGGGGATGCTGAGGACGGATTCCATATATTCCAGGCTGTTCTGACTTAATATCCCTACCCTTTCTCCTTTTTTGGCACCCATTGCATACAAGGCATTGCCCATTCTGACTGACCGTTCCTTCAAGGCTCTGAACGTAAATTTCCTGCCGGTTTCAACCTCTTTCATGGCAACTTTGTCAGGATACAGTACGGCATTTCTATTTATTAACGTTTTAACTGTGCAAAATGTTTTTTTTTCAACCATGTTGGCTCCTCCTCCCGTAACTGCTTGTTTCGTGTATAGCGATTGAAAGCTGGGTTCACGAATAACTATGAATGCAATTGCAATGCCAACTGGAGATATTGCTCTGCCAATCTGTTATAGACATGCATATTACTTATATATTTTAATTGGTACGAAAAAAATGGGACTCAGAAACGATGACGAAAAAGGCAACAATTGTATCCAAACGGGTCACTCCAAGCCATCCTCGATCTTCTGGTAAAGCTTTTTCCGGCTGATGCCGAGCAGCCTGGCAGCCTTGCTCTTGTTGCCATCTGCAAACTTGAGAACCCTTTCTATATGTTCCTTTTCTATGTTGTCCAGCCGTAAATTGTTTTGATT
>CAYMTB010000343.1:0-3217 GCA_964393225.1 uncultured Syntrophorhabdaceae bacterium | reverse complement strand
GGACAGGGGCCTGCTATCGATCAGCCCGGATAAGAAGATTACTGTATTAACCGACAAGGTCAACGGAGAACCGATCCTCTGGGCTGACGCGGTGGTGGTAGCCAAATCCGGCAAGATATATTTGAGTGATGCCTCAGCGCGCTTTGCGCCCCAAAAATGGGGTGGGACGTTTGAAGCAAGCGTGCTCGATATTCTGGAGCAATCATCAACAGGCCGAATTCTAGAGTACGATCCCGCAAATAAAACTACCCGCATAGTAGCCAAAGGGTTTAGTTTTGCCAACGGCATAGCCCTGAGCAGTGATGGAGAAACTCTTTTTGTTAATGAAACAGGCAAATACCGAGTGTGGAAAATTTCCGTTGCCGCAAATGATCTGGATATCTCGATTGCCAACGGCAAGGCCATAGTGCTTTTTGACAATCTACCCGGCTATCCGGATAACCTGATGCGTGGTCTTGACGGTAAAATCTGGCTGGGCTTTGCCAAACCGCGTAATCCCACCATTGATAACCTGGCTGCCAAACCGTTTATGCGCAAGCTTACTCTGCGTCTGCCACGTTCGATGTGGCCGATTCCAAAGGCGTACGGTCATGTATTTGCCTTCACGGAAGACGGCAAGGTTGTAGCTGACATGCAGGATACAACCGGTGCATACCCGGAAACAACAGCAGTGACTGAGACCACTGACCGTCTCTACATCCAGAGCCTGCACGCCAAAGGGCTTGGCTGGATGCCCAAAAAATAGCTAAGTTTTGGGCGGTGGAAAAACATCTACATTGATCTATCACGGGTATGAACCCCCAAAGCAAACTATGGGGTTCATACCCTCCGCTTCTCATAATTCACAAATAAACATGTACCTTTTTTCAATCTCAGCAAGGGGGAACGATGATAATGGAAGGCTGGACAGAGGATGAAATAAAGGATAAGAGTCTTATGGCACCATGCGGCCTGTATTGCGGTGCCTGCGGGGTCTATATTGCAACGAGGGACAAGAACGAAAAATTCAAGGAGGTCATGGGCAACCTTTATGGGACAAAGGCGGAAGACACTGAATGTTATGGATGCATGCAATCAGACCCGCCAAAGAAACTCTATGGCTATTGCACCATGTGCACAATCAGAAATTGTGTCCGAGAGAAAGGTTATTACTCCTGCCATCAATGCGACCAATGGCCTTGTATTATGATAGATAATTTTGGCCTGGCCACAGGTGTACGGGTAATGAAAAGGACTATCCCCTTATGGCGCGACAAGGTAGCCGAGCTCGGCGATGAGAAGGGAAGCGTGGAATGGGCCCGAGCGGAATTAAATCGCTATCACTGCCCTGTCTGCAAAAAAGCGCTCTTCCGGGGGGCAAAGCGCTGCCGGGCATGTAAGGAGGAGGTTGCCGAAGTTCTTGACGGGACGCTATAAGGTCATCCGGATGCTACGTATGTCTTCCTTGTAGTCAAGCATCTAGAATTTTTCAGGGATATGCTTTCTTTCTTTTGGTAATGATCATTTTGAGCATTACTATCTTTCAATAAAAAAACTTGACTAATTCTTAAATGTAAATACAATGTAAATATGAAAGAAATTAGATTTGATTGGGAACCCGTAAAGTCTGAAGTGAACCTCAGAAAACACGGCGTATCGTTTGATGAGGCGCAGAGCGTTTTCTATGATGAATATGCAACGGAGTTCTCTGATGACACCAATTCGTAATGGGAGGATAGATTCCTTCTGCTTGGTCTAAGTTTCCATCTTCGACTCGTGATGGTCTGCCATTGCTATCGCGAAAACCATTCAACAATCAGGATTGTTTCTGCACGGAAAGCTACAACGACCGAAACCAAATTTTACAGGAGATAGTCAAATGAAAAAAGAATATGATTTGTCTAAGATGAAATCCAGACCAAATCCTTATGCCAAGATTCTCAAGAAACAAGTTACCCTAAGGATGAGTCCGGACGTGGTTGAATATTTCAAGAAAATGGCGGAGGAAACTCACATCCCTTACCAGAGCCTTATCAATCTTTACCTAATGGACTGTTCCGCCTCCAAGCGTAAGCTCGATATGAAGTGGGCGTCCTAGACTGTTATCAGTAAAACGTCAAGCTCGGCAAAAATGTACGAGTTCAACCCGTACTAAACCCAATTCACACATGACGACAATCCTCGGCAGCACACATTTTGTGGAAAAATTTACTGTTGATAAATTTACTTTTAATACGTTAAAATAATATTGACATACGGCACACATTGTCGTAATTTAGACAAATGAATATATTCCGCTGGGATAATGAAAAAAATGAATTGCTGAAAAACACAAGAGGTGTTTGTTTTGAACAAGTAGTCCTACTAATGGAAAGAGGAGAAGTTCTCGATACCATTGAACATCCAAATCAAGAAAGGTATCCAGAGCAGAAGATTGCTGTAGTTATGATTGATAAATACATATATCTTGTTCCTTATGTTGAGCATAATGATGAAATATTTCTTAAAACAATTATACCCAGCAGAAAAGCTACAAACAAGTACATGGGGGAAAAGAAATGAAAAAAATAATTATGGATGAAGAAGAAAAAGATATCCTTTCATCATATGAACGTGGAGAATGGGTACCGGTTAAGAATGCGAAAAACGAAATCAAGAAGCTCCGGCAGTATGCAAAGAATACGCTGCAAAAAGACAAGAGGATAAACATTCGCATGTCTTCAAAAGACTTGGATCAAGTACAGGTGATAGCTGTGCAAGAGGGCATTCCTTACCAAACTTTAGTATCCAGTATCATACATAAGTATGTTTCAGGTTATTTAGTCGAGAGAAAAAAGGCTTAACAAGATCAATACAGTCGATCGCTGCGCTCCGGTTGATTTCTATGTTAAGCAAATATTTCAACCTGAAATAAATTATATTGTTTCGCTGATAATTATGATATGAATTAACTGGTATTTTGGTGACCGGAGCCAATGGGTGTATGGTCGAAATAATGTGGCATAACGCGGCAAACGGTGAAAACAAATTTGAACCGTAATATCGGGAGAAACCGGTCTGTTCGTGGAGCAGACCGTACTTCGAACTTTTAGCTTTTATCAAGGAGAATTATTGTGGATGAAATGCATGAGATAAATATGGAATTTGTGGATGAGTCGGTCGAAGTGCTCAATCATGTCATGAATGATGTTCTGGAATTAAATAGTGAAACGGACAGCGAGAGTATCAATAATATCTT
>CAYMTB010000342.1:0-3236 GCA_964393225.1 uncultured Syntrophorhabdaceae bacterium | reverse complement strand
AATATATTGATTCCATTGAACGTCCAGTTCTCTATACAACCAATAAAATCAAGCAGCTCCCGGATGACAATTTTATTCTTCATTTAAAGAAGTTTCTTCCCACGGCAAAGTCAACAATATTTAATGATGCCATTTTAAAACATGCGGAAACGTCATCTTCAATAAATGCGAATCTAAAAAAAGAGGTCCTGGCTTATCTGAGTCCCATGAAGAAAGAGGGAACCCGCCTTTACAGAAAAGATGCCGGGGATAAAAACCACTATGTAGCCATAATGAAAGCGGACCCGGCTAAAAACAAAGTTTATGAAGCAGGTTATCCCTATCTCAATTACAGAAATTACGTTCACGAAACATCCAAAAAATATATTATCCTTCTGCTGATCATGGTGTTTACGATTCTTGCGGGCTTCCCGTTATTTTTCCGGGGATCTCTGCTCACACCGATCAAGAACCTTCTTGCCGGCTTGAAAGAAATGCAGCAGGGTAACTTGAAGATTCAAATCCCCATTCGCGTTGAGGACGAGTTTGGGTACATGTCACGCAATTTCAATACCATGGCTGAAGAACTCAATGTCATGAAGAACAACCTCGAAGACCTGGTTACCGAACGCACGAAGCAGCTAAGACAGAAAACAAACGACATCCAGAGCATGCTGCAGAACATGCCCCAGGGTGTTCTGACCATTCTGGAAGGCAACATCATCCATCCGGAGTATTCGGCTTATCTGGAAACTATATTTGAGACCAAAGATATTGCCGGTAAGAATTTGATGGAACTGGTCTTTACCGATACGAATCTTGGTTCCGATATTCTATCTCAGGTGGAAGTAGCCGCCGATGCCTGTATCGGCGAAGATAAGATGAACTTTGAATTCAACACGCACCTCATGGTGACGGAATTTGATAAGAAGATGGCGGGTGGAAAGGTCAAATCTTTGGAGCTCAGCTGGTCACCTATTTGTGATGAAAAAGAGACCATCGAAAAAATCATGCTCTGTGTGCGTGATGTAACCGAATTGAAACAGCTGCATGCCGAGGCAAATAAACAGAAAAGGGAATTGGAAATCATCGGCGAGATCCTGTCCGTCAATCAGGAGAAGTTCCATGAGTTCATTGATAACTCCAGACAATTCATCTCGCAGAATGAAAGCATCATTAAGAAAGCAAGTGATAAAGAGCTGGAAACAGTATCTCTGCTGTTCCGCAACATGCACACAATCAAGGGCAATTCCCGCACCTATGGCCTGCTGAACCTGACCAACATGATCCATGAAACGGAACAGGGTTATGATGAGCTGCGCAAGAATCCTGATGCCCAGTGGAAACCGGACATGCTGTTGACTCAATTGCAAGAAGCATCAACCTTGATTGAGCAGTACGCAAAGATCAACGATGTCAAGTTGGGAAGGAAAGGTCCTGGGCGGCGTGGCCGGGTGGAGAAGTTCCTGCTGGTGGATAAGGTACAAATCGCCCAGTCTCTTAAAATGCTGGATACAGTGGACAAAGCCAATATATCCGCCCTGCGTGACGCAGTTCGGGATGTGGGCAATACTCTGAAATTGATCGGTACGGAAAGGATTCGGGACGTTCTTGCAGGTATCCTTGATTCTATGCCATCTCTGGCTAAAGAATTAGGGAAAGAACCTCCGGCCATTTCCATCGAGGATCATGGTATTGCGATCAGAAGCCAGGGAAGCGGCTTGATCAAGAACGTCTTCATGCACGTCTTCCGCAATTCCATAGATCATGGCCTGGAAAAGGCAGCAGCACGAGTGGCTCAGGGTAAAAACCCGGTAGGCAACATCCGGCTTGAGGTTTCTGCAGACAATGGCCAGCTCTTGTTTAAGATGCATGATGATGGCCGCGGCCTGGCAATTGGAAGAATTCGCCAGAGAGCCATTGAAAACAAACTTATAGCGGAGGGCGAAGCTCATTCTGCTGAAGAGTTAGCCCAGATGATCCTTCTTCCGGGATTTTCCACAGCTGAGGTTGTTACCGAAGTCTCCGGCCGGGGCGTGGGTATGGATGCTGTAAAAGCTTTCCTGAAGGACGAAGGCGGGAAACTGGAGATTCGTTTTCTGGATGCGAATGCCACTGCCGATTTCCGTCCTTTTGAAGTCGTCATCAGCTTGCCGGATAAATTTGCTCTGCAAGTCGATGGATGATTATTTCATTGACATGTCAAAATAGTTTTTATATGGTTTTATTGTAAATGACAGAATAGACAAATATTAATTATGAAAATAATATCTTTATCTGGAGGGAAAAGATGAGAATCATGCGATTACCGGTATTGTTATTAGTAGTACTATTGACAGGTATGTTGGGGATTGTAAGTTTAGCAGCGGCCGCAGACGACAATCGGGCAGGCTGTGATTCCTGTCGCATGCAGATAAACAGCCTTGATAAACCTTTCAAGATGTCAGGAACGTGGCTCTTTACACGGGACGACTCTCCGCAAAACAAGGATATCAACGTGGATACATCATCCTGGCCACTAGTTAAAGCCCCCGGCCCCTGGAAAAAAGCATACAGCGACGGCAAATATTTTAACATTGGCTGGTATCGCGGAACCTTTGAGTTTGCTCCTTCCCTAATCGGCCAGGAAGTCGTATTACTGGTGGATTCCTACATGGGCAGGAACATCGTATATCTGGATGGCGAGGAAATATACCGCAGGCCCGGCAATATCAATGTTGAACGTTACTATTCCAATCAGCCGATGCCCGTACGCTTTAAGATAACAAAGCCTCGACACTTACTGGCAATGAAGATGATTACCCCTATAATGAGTGGGGTTTATCAACTTCCCTTTGAGCTGCGTAAATACGATCCACACGATACAGGACTAGCGTTGCGTGCCTTCTGGGGCGGAGAAGTGCGCCTGATCTTTGCCTATGTTATCCTTTTTTTCGGTTTCTTTTTCATCCTTGTTTACTTGAAAACCAAATACACCATGTATTTGGTTGCCGCCTTGGGCAGTCTGATCTTGTTCCCGTATCTTGCTGCAATCGGGGATCCCCTGCTTAAGGTGTTCCCACCGGAACCGCTCCTGTTTATTCATTACTCAGGGTTTGTTTCAATTTTTATTGCTTTTATATTCAGTCAATACTTCTACAAATTCTACCCGAAAACAAATTGGGTTTTTGGTGTAATTTATTTATTGTCCGCAGCAGGCATTCTTTCGAACGTATTTCACCTCAACATGAATGTCTTTCACTTGTCGCGAACAGTTC
>CAYMTB010000341.1:0-3252 GCA_964393225.1 uncultured Syntrophorhabdaceae bacterium | reverse complement strand
AAGAAATACGAAAAGTTTATGATCCAAGCACTTATGGTGATGATGGCAATCGTACTGGGACTTGCCACCCTTGACCTTGGTTGGCTTATAATCAAAGACATCATGCATCCACCTTATTTTCTTCTCGATGTTAATCAGTTGCTTGAAATATTCGGGCTGTTTATGCTGGTTGTGATAGGGATTGAGCTTCTGGAAACAATAATGAAGACATACATAACTCAAGGACAACCCCATTATGAAGTAGTTCTTTCTGTGGCGATCATCGCGATTGCTCGTAAGGTGATCATCTTAGACTTGAAAGAGTTGGACAGTCTGAGCCTCATTGGAATTGCCTCCATTATTCTTGCGCTTACCGCAGGCTATTTCCTGATGAAAAGAAGCCGTTCTTACGATAGAGCAGAGTAAACTAACTTGAATACCAGTATGAACCCTTTTGAATCGTTTAAAGGTAACAGAAAACTGCATAACCACTTTATGGAGCCGACGTCTTACAGCCGCGGCTCATCACGGCATTACGCTTAATAATGACAAAGCAAAATAATTGTCCTCTCCGTTTAAGTATGATATAATGTAATACTACAGGAGGAACTGATGGGCAAAGGAAAGATAGCAATCACACTTGATGAGGAATTCGTTGGTGAACTGGATAGGCTTGTCAATGAACATGTTTTCCAAAACCGGAGTCAGGCGATTCAAGAAGCTGTGAGTGAAAAGCTGCTACGCATGAAACACAGCAGGCTGACAATGGAGTGCGCCAAACTCGATCCTGCCTTTGAAAAGGCACTGGCTGAGGAAGGGTTGGTTGAGGACATGAGTCAATGGCCGCAATACTGAGGGGAGAGATTAGGTGGGCCGACCTTAACCCCGCCAAGGGTCGCGAACAGTCGGGTTTACGTCCCGTTCTGATTCTGAGTCACGACGTTTTCAACGATCGATCGGGAACCGTCATAGCCGTAGCACTTACGAGCCAGCCGCAAAAGGCAGGTTTCCCGTTAACATTCGAGTTGAAGTCCAGAGACCTGCCGAAACAATCGTGGGTCAAGATCAGCCAAATCCGGACACTCTCGGTGGAAAGAATCGGAAAACTGATTGGTAGAGCATCTATCGAGGAATTGGCTCAGATTATCGAGGGTCTCAATGAAATCATTGCGTAACCAGTCATTGGAGCCGATCGCTCACGCTCCGGCTGGTTTATTCGTTCGGCATAATAACAAACAAAAAAAGGAGGAACACGATGATCCCGGAGAAACTGAAGGAAATCATGAAGAAGGACGGAGTTGTTGCGATCGCTACCCTGGGACCTGATGGCCCCCACTTGGTCAATACCTGGAATAGTTACCTCAGGATATCAGAAGATGAACGGCTGTTTATCCCCGCAGGTTACATGCATAAGACAGAGGCCAACATTGCCCATAATCCGAATGTGCTGATTACGCTGGGAAGCAGTAAGGTCGAGGGCCTGCACGGGGCAGGCGCCGGTTTTTTGATCAAGGGAAAGGCGACCTTCATAACCTCCGGACCTGATTTTGATTTCATGAAGGAAAGGTTCAGCTGGCTACGTGCCACCTTGGCTGTTACAATCGAGACTGCTACTCAAACTTGGTGAAGCTCAATTGCATGGTTTCTACACTTTGCTTCGGTAGCGTGCTCGGCTTGAAGCAGACATATATCGTCTCAGACACACATTCCTCCTTCGAGGGCGTGAACATCACGGCAGCATTGGGAAGCTATTTTGCCATCATTTTCGCCATAGCCAATTGGGTAATAGGGGACATCCTATACTCCTCCTCTACCCTCTTTATTTATTGAATTTCTCAAGACAACTCATGTAATATTTAACAATAGGAAATTCGTATATTATATTGTTAGACCCTTGAGAGGCACAAAATGAATTTCGGTTTCTTGGTTTTCCCGGATGTTGAAGAACTGGACTTTCTCGGTCCATGGGAGATAATAGGTATGTGGGGCAAGCTCTTCGGTGGTCCCGAGAATCGGCTTATCGTGGCACAGTCCGGCGATCCGGTAGCTTGCGCCAAAGGTCTCACCATTAGCCCCCATTTATCTTTTGAACAGTGTCCTCAACTCGACTTCCTTCTTGTGCCTGGTGGTCAGGGGACGCGCAAAGAAGTCGATAACCCCATGCTTGTTGCCTTTATCTCCGAACAGGCAAAGCAGTGCAAAACCGTATTCTCCGTGTGCACCGGGGCGTTCTTGCTGCATAAAGCTGGCCTCTTATCGGGAAAGAAAGCCACAACTCATTGGAACTCACTTGACCGTTTGAGGGCACTTGAGGATGTCACGGTCGTCGAGAAACGCTTTGTGCGTGACGGAAACATCTGGTCATCGGCGGGTGTATCAGCGGGTACTGACCTCATGCTTGCCTTTATTGCAGACATTGCCGGCGAAGAGGTTGCAGGAAAAGTGCAGTTTGCGGTCGAATACTACCCGTCGGCAAGACGCTACGGGGCTTCACATGAAAGTCCTATGGCGCCGCATTACTTGAAGGAGACGGCCTAAAGAGCGGATGCAGCCGACCGCTTACAGTGGCGGCTGATCCTCGAGTTAGCGAGCAAAGGGTAGCGGCTTTTTGTGTGAAGTATGGAAGAGTTTTGTAATCCCAGGAGAAAAGATTGAATGTGAAGGAAAACTTATGGAAAGATCACACTCGTTAGAACTCGGCGAACAGGCAAGACGTGATGATGATTGGCTCACTGTGCCGGCAATGCTCTGCATATTTTTCTTTCATTGTGCCAGGTTCTTCAATCGTGAAGATTGGCATGTGAAGAACAACCAATTAAGTGACTGCATGTCCCTTTTTGTTTCGATTGTGGTCCAATGGATCATGCCTCCATTCTTTATGCTCTCAGGCATAAGCCCCTACTACTCGCTGAATTCCCGGAAAACCGGAGGTTTTATTGCTAACAGATTGCGGCGACTTGTCATTCCTTTCATATTTGGTACCTTCGTATTGCTCATCCCTGTATACGAGGTGTGAGTTGGACATGGAAATCATTATTCGCGATGAAATCGAGTCAGACATTGAAGCAATATACGAAATTACCAAAGCAGCTTTTGAGGGCCTTGCCATTAGTAACCACACGGAGCAGCTCATCATTTGTGCATTACGAGATGCGAACGCGCTCACAATCTCGTTGATCGCAGAAGCTGGGGAAAAGGTGGTAGGCCATATAGCATTTTCGCCTGTAACAATTTCCGACGGTAGCCCTGACTGGTACGGCCTTGGTCCTATCT
>CAYMTB010000340.1:0-3254 GCA_964393225.1 uncultured Syntrophorhabdaceae bacterium | reverse complement strand
GTTTTCCAAGTAGCGCCGGTTTCCCAAGCGTCATTTTGAGATAATCCAGCATAAGCTCTCCAACCATCTGTTCTTTTGGCGTGCCGGTAAAGGATGCTTGTTCATCTAATGCAGATTTGCTGATTTTACCAGTTTGGATGGCCAATGATCGTTGTGCTTGCCACAAAGCGGTATATTTTTTCATCAAATCGTCTGCCGGTATATTCGAAAGCCAATGGTGAACAGAAATTATCTGATTTGGAGGAGGCAGATGAGGAGATTCCAGTACCATTCTGCAATCGCGGGCAAAGCGTTTCATCCCGTTAAGGATATGATGTGATTTAACAAAATTTATTCCTGACCAGCCGGCGCGAAGCCATTGAAAAACACCAGTCCTGACCATGTTTGGTGCAGTGCTTGCTTCTGCATAGACACCAATTGAGAAAAAATTGTAAATGTAAGATTTGGCCCATCCGAAACCGGTTATTGAAGAACCGGGCTCTCCCGAGTAGTAGTAGCTCCAGTCATTATCATTGCCCAGGATAGCTCCCTTTTTCCCGACATTGGATTGACCGATTTGTTTTGATATGGAGACCAGAACCTGGCGCCCTTTATAATTGAGCAGGATAAGTGTTCTTTTCAGGTCGTATTCATGATAGACGCCGGTATTGAGATCAGGGGTGTCTGATTCACGCTGTATACCGTGGACAATTACGGGAGCTCCGGCAGGAGGAACCGGTTTCCAGCTATCAGGCGGTTTTTGAATTTCACCTTGAGGGTGGGTCCAAACAGAGTAGCGCAGGGAAGAAGGCCTCGTGATTGCAGGCGGAATGAGAGGGCCGTACGAATACTCCAGGAATCGGGGAAAGGTAATTTTTGTTTCGAATTCATAATAAGTCCCGGTACTCTCCATGGATTTAGGGAGGGCGTATTCCTTGCTTTGTTTGGAACTCAGAACAAAATCCACGAAGGTAGCAACAGCGTTTTCATCAAGGCCGACTTTTGGCTCAATGCAAAATTGCACCAATTTCATTGCGGCATCATTGATAGGGATAGAAGCATCTATGGGTGAAAGTGCGGCAACGGGCTTATGCAGCATAATCAATATCAGCGCGAAAACGATGCAACCCGATATTGGTCGAAAATAGACTTGTTGTTTCATGTCAGGAACGTTACGTGTGACCTTCATTTAATGCGGGAAATAATACGATGAGCAGCCCTCCCGTGTCAATGAAATACTATATATGGGGCTCACGTCGCCCCCTCCACCGGCAAAGCCGTCGGAGCCTCCCCCTCTCGCTCACGATGTGAGCTAATAAAAACTCTGTTACCGGGGCTCACGTCGCCCCCGGCATATATGTTCAATGTTCTACGTTCTATGTTATGTTCTAATCTTGAACCTCGAACGTTGAACCCCATAGAGCCTCTTCTTCCTCGCTCACGGAGTGAGCTAAAAAACTCTATTACCTGGGCTCACGCCTGTCCCCGTAAGGGGGCCGGCCTCTCCTTTTTTGAACGGTTTGCTCACGGGAGTTTTTTTATGCCAGACATGATACTTTAGGCCGGACATTTGAGTCCCTGCTATCCTTGCTTCTCCTGATAAAATCCAGAACGGTATCGATGTATTCTTCCGGCCTTTGCTCGTACGTATTATGGCCGCACTTCGGAAAAACGGCAAGCTCGCCCTTCGCGAGATGACGGTAGAAGGCAACTGATTGTTCGACGTCAAAGATAGCGCTGCGGTCCGGATATAGCACCAGGGTGGGACAGGCAACCATGTGAAGAACCGGGCGCAGGTCAAAATAGTCTACACCATAAGCGCCGCCACATCTGGCGAATTGATTATAATTAATTTCTGCTGCTTCACCGTGCCATTCAATCATCTTGGCCTGCAGTCGAGGTTCCAGGTCTGTAAATTCCGTTACAAGTCTCATGATGTTGAGTTCGGTCATGGGCACCTCGCTGTAGCATTGTGTGCTGGCAGCGGTTAAGGTTTTAACCTCTCCCGGATATTTTATGGAATAATCGACGCCGACAACGCCTCCTTCGCATTGTCCCACTAAATGACATTTCTCAATGCCGAGGTGTTCCTTTATTATCTTTAGCTCTTTGACGCTTTCCGGGCGGTAACGATCGCTTACATAAAAATCCAGAAAATCATCCCCAGGTTCGGAGCGGCCGTAACCCTGGCGGTCATACATTACCACCTTATAGCCTTCAGCCACAAATCGAGGATAAATGTCCTTCCATATTTTCATGCAGCCAAAACCGTGATGCATTAGAAAAACCACTTCCCCTTCACCGTGAACTTCGTAATAAATCCGGAACTCATTTATTTTTACAAAAGGCATAGAATGCTCCTTGAGGCTTATTTTTAAAAAAAGATTCCATTAATTTTTCAATAACACTTTCAGCTTATTTACTCAATATTTATCTGCCGGGAGCACGAGACCAACGGGGAACCCTCCATGTAAAATCCATGACAGCAAAGCGGGATAAGCCGTTGTTTTATTTTTCTTGATAACTAAGGTAAGTTTACACTATATTAATAGATTGCTATGGATATCCTGAAAGTAATACATGAGAGACGCAGCGTCAGGAAGTATAAAAAAGACCCTGTTCCTGACGAGATAATCACCGAAATCCTCGATGCCGCGCGGTGGTCACCGTCGTGGGCTAACACCCAGGTCTGCAGATACGTTGTAGTAAAGGACCAGGCCGTAAAAGAAAGACTGGCCGAGGCGCTCCCTCCGACAAACCCCGGCAGAAACGGAATTCTGGATGCACCAATTGTTATCTGCCTCTTTGCAAAGGAAGGGGTTTCCGGCTACTACAAAGGCGCTCCTGCCACCAACAAGGGGGACTGGTTCATGTTCGATGCGGGTATTGCCATGGAACATATAGCGCTTGCCGCTTGGAATTTCGGTCTCGGCACCGTCCATGTAGGGCTTTTCGACGCTGACAAAGCGCAGGCAGCATTGAAGATTCCGCCGGAATACAGTGTTGTTGAAATGACCCCCCTCGGTTACTTCGATGATGTACCAAAAGCAACTCCAAGAAAACCGCTAAGCGAACTCGTATTCCTCAACGAATTTGGAAAACCTTACATAACTTCTTAGCATCACAACTTATTAATAATCACAGATACGTCATTAGAATCACTATCGGTATCGGGCCATCCCTCGCAAACACGTTCGTTCAGCTCCAGCGGCTCCATTCACTCGCGTTCGGCTTCGGAACTTTTGCTTGACAGCAAAAGACCGAGCTTCCTCGCC
>CAYMTB010000339.1:1223-3262 GCA_964393225.1 uncultured Syntrophorhabdaceae bacterium | reverse complement strand
TTGGTCGTGGGGGTTCAGGACAGAACTGCCTTGGAAAAGTATAAGTAAAAAGCGACAACCACCAATGCGTGACTGATTATGCCCTTCTCGATAAGGGAGGGAATTTCAGCAACGGGGACATGGATGACGTCTATATCCTCATTGGGATCCAGGTTTTTGCCTGACACCTTTCGCGCTTTTTCCACAAAATATGTGTGGCAGAGGTTATTAAATATGGCGGGGTTAGGATTTACAGCCCCGAGATACTGCACGTTTTCGCCGGCATACCCGGTTTCTTCCAGGAGTTCCCGTAATGCTGCCTCCCGGTGATGTTCATCGTCAACAAGTCCGCCTGGAATCTCCAGCGTAACCTCTTGCGACCCATGCCTGTACTGCTTTATCATTACGATTTCCCGGTTTTCAGTAACGGCGATAATATTGACCCAGTCATTGGTTTCTATCGTGTAGAACTGACCTGTATTGTTCGTGCGGGGAGAGATGGCCTGGACGGTTTTTATCTTAAAGACATTGTAGTCCCTGTCCACACTTGATTTTATAATCTCCCATTCTTTTATCATGGGCTAAGTTATCACAGAGTTGCTCAGCGTTTCAACTCAAAACATTGAAACATGGTAAAGAGTTATTTCGCGAAGAGCGATTTGTATGCGCCTGCGGCCGTCTGCATGCCCGCTTCGCCCTTTTCCCAATCCTTGTGGCATCCGGTACATGAGTTCGGAACCACATTTTTCGGGTCCTTTTTGAATGCCTCAAGACTGACGTCTGGTTTTATAATCTTGAAATCATGGGAATGGATATCTCCTGCCTCTGCTGATGATGCGGTTTTTACCATGTGGCAGCCGGAGCACCTGCCGGTACCTTTTGTCTCGGGTGCATAGTTATGTTTCGTATGGTTCCTTATTGCCGCAGGGCTTGAGAACCTTTTGTCCTTGCCGTGGCAGGACAGGCAGAGGGTGTTGTTGAAATCTGCCTTTACCATCTGGAACCTTCCGGCCCCTCCATGAGGGTTATGACAATCGTAGCAGGCCACCTTTGCATTGAAATGCTTGCTCTTTAAGAGGTCAATCCACTGCTGGTGGTGTTGTTTAGAATGTGCTTCTGGGTCTCCCCACAAGCCCGGCTTGAATTGATAATAGTTCGCTATGGGCTCGCCAAGCTTATAAGGCTTATTGTCCTTGTCGTTCCATGGAAACTCGAAGGAACCGTTCGGAACGCTTACGCCTCTCGTGTGGCACTGACCGCAGCTTTCCAATCCTCGCTCGTATGCCATTTTGCGCGGGTTAACAATGTTGCCTTTTGTCTTTGGAGATTTTACGTGCTGTGAACCCGGCCCATGACATTTTTCGCAACCTGTATTCAGTTCCGCGTATTTTGATTCGTATCCGCCATTTACCTTCTTCAGTTCAAGCCCGGTATTATGACATGCCGCGCATTTCATCTCAAAGGAGTTCGAAACAAATAAAGTCTTCAGGCTGCCGTCATCATTATACCAGTTCTGGAGGTTGTAAGGAACCCACCTGGAGCTCGCCTGGTTCCACTGAATAGGCAGGATATAGTTATTGTTCCCGACTTTCACAAGGTAACGCTGTTTCCAGCCCCAACCTCCATACGTCCTGACTATGTCATATGTAATTTCTTTAGAAGGGTTTTTCGCATCCACCAGTGTTGCCTGGTAGGTGTTGCCGGGACCTTTACTCAGTTTAACCGTTACTTCCGGAATATTTCCCGCTTTCAGCTTTACCGCCCCTTTCCAGTCCACAACTACTGTATCGTTTGCCTGGCTTAAGGTTTGCTGGGATTTGTTGTGCAGCGTGTCTTTCCAGTTTTCAGAGATTGCTTTATGGCAGGGCATACACCTTGCTGAGCCCGTATAGGTTGCCTGAGCAGTCGCAAGGACAGGAACAAACATGAGAGTAAATGTAAACAGCTTAATTAAAATAGCCTTTTTCACCATTTTATGCCCCCTTTTATAGCCGTGCAGTAACAATCTATAATAGAATGGTAGCGGGGATGGAAGGCTTTGTCAAGTCAGATTTTACTTA
>CAYMTB010000339.1:0-1123 GCA_964393225.1 uncultured Syntrophorhabdaceae bacterium | reverse complement strand
TCTGTTATTCTTGCAACGGTTCCATCATATTTCATGTATGTTTCCTCCTGAGATTATTTTCACAAGGTACCAGAAAATTTGGATTACGTCAATTGCTTTTTCTTTAAATGTTCGGCGCAGCCAGACCTGAATGTAGTTGCGGCATTGATTTTAAGCATTTTTTGATGTAGATTACAAATGTCAGTAATTAGCTATCGGCTAAAAAACCGGAGGATTTGATGAAAAGGATATTCAGCGGGATTCAGCCCACAGGGGAGATTCATCTTGGAAACTATGTGGGTGCAATAAGAAACTGGGTTTATCTGACAGAAGAGTATGACTGCATTTTCTGCGTAGTGGATTACCACGCAATTACCGTGGAATATGATATTGACGAGCTGAAAAGGAGAACCCTGGAAACCGCCCTTATATTGCTTGCCTGCGGTTTATCGCCGGAGAAGTGCAAAATGCTTGTTCAGTCCCACGTCCGCGAACACACAGAGCTTGCCTGGATATTCAACTGCGTTACCCCCATAGGGGAGCTTGAAAGAATGACGCAATTTAAGGATAAATCAAGACAGCACAGGGCTAACATCAACATGGGGCTTATGGGTTATCCGGTGCTGCAGGCTGCTGATATTCTTGTGTATAAAGCAGGGTATGTACCTGTCGGTGAAGACCAAGTGCAGCATGTAGAGTTATCACGGGAGGTGGCAAGAAAGTTTAATGCGAGGTATGGAGATATCTTCCCTGAGCCACAGGTGATACTCTCTATGGCACCCAAAATTATGGGCGTGGACGGGGCAAGCAAGATGTCAAAAACATTAAATAATTATATTGGATTGCTGGAAGATAAAGATTCCATGTGGGAAAAACTGAGAACAGCCGTTACGGATGTGAGCAGGGTAAGAAGAAAAGACCCCGGAAAGCCGGAAGTGTGTAATGTTTACACGATACACCGCGCCTTTTCTCCAAATGAAACCCTTTTGGAAATTGATAAAGGGTGCAGAACGGCGTCGATCGGATGTATCGATTGCAAAAAGACGCTTTTTTCCAACATGATGGCAGAGCTGGACCCCATAAGGGAAAAGGCCGATTCACTCAACAATGACATTGATTATGTCGTTGATGTCCTGAAAACAGG
>CAYMTB010000338.1:0-3308 GCA_964393225.1 uncultured Syntrophorhabdaceae bacterium | reverse complement strand
CATAAAATAAAACGTGGTTGTGGTGGAAGGAAGGACCGCATGTCTTCGTAGGCTAACGTTTGCTGTATGTGACGGAATACTCCACGCGGACACCGCTGACCTTGCCGGTTCCCTGCCACACGCGAAGAGCAGGCCTGAAGAGATAAAAACTGATATTTCAAGACCTGCTCTGCTTTTATTGCTTAAGGATTAAAAACCGGCTTATACACTAACGGCTGGGTGGGGCCCATCAAGGTGATGTTAAAAACCGAGTTACTAGGCTTTACAGTGTATAGTTTATTGGCTACATTGATGCCGCTGGGCTGTGTAGCGATTACCTGAACAGCAACCAACACATCGCTGCCCCCGACAAACTTATAATTAACATCTCCGGTGTTAATCGCGAAAGGCATGGTCGTTGACTCGAAAATTTCATAAACAGGTCCCCCGATACCTACCCGGATGATGATCTTTTTCGGCGGACCGACCCAGGAAAAATTACCGTCGTCGGACATCATAGCGCCCCAGAAATATTGATGGCTGGGCGAGATACTGAACGATATTTTCACCGGAAGCATCTGCTGTTGCGCTGCCTGATTTGCAGGAACAACAGGGTTTGCCTGAATCATCTTCTTTTGGCCACCTACTTGAAACGCATAAGCCGATAACGACAGCAGCATGATGAAAAAAAAGATGGAAAGCCCCATCATCCTCAAAATCATCTTACTAAAGTTTAATCCCATTCCGAGTTTCTTGCTTTTCTTAAACATCATAACCATCTTTCCCCTTTCTTTACTTTCTATAGGCACTTTTATTAAGTCAAGCATACTGGTTCCTTCCGATACTACAGTTTAAAATTTGCTTTATCTTTTAACCGTCTGGTTTCCCGCTAGTTACAAAGTATTTCAACCATGTACCCGCTTGTGCCAATCCCTTAAAACATGTTACTTCATATCATAATTAACGCCGAAACAACATTACTTATTCCTCGTTGGAGTATTGATTTTCGGCGTTGGCGGCTATTTGTGCATTAGTAAGCTATACGTAACTGCTGAGATTGTCATCTAACGAAATTAAAGCCAATTTATTCGCGGAATGCTGATAAAGTAGTACTTCTTATTACGTGAAAACATAGCTATGTTTTCATTGTCTACTTTATACAACCTTGAAGAGATGACAAAAAGGGTTTGGGACGCGTGAATTTGACCCCTTGAGTATGGCTAGTGCAAAAGCAATTAGGGCACCTGTCAAATTCTGCTGGAGAAAGACCAGCGGGTTAACCTTCATCAGGTGGCACATGGCATTGACCGTGGAACAGAGGTCATTGCATTCTCCGCTGAGATAAATATTCCTGCGCCCCAGCCGCTTTATTAGCCTCTCGCTGATCTCTTCAATTGCGCAGTAACCGACAATAAGCACCCGGCCTTGCAAGGCGTCAATCTCTTCCTGATCAAATCCCTTCCCCATGATAAGCGTCCATCCGCCTTTCCCCTGATAATCGTAATGAAGGACTTGCAAAAGCGTCTTGGGATTATTCATGCATCCCTCGCGACAGGCCATCGTCTTTCCTACAATCATTCTGACATTCGCGGGATAGGAATCGTAGAGGTCGGTCGGATATTTTCCCGCCGTCGGCATGTCGCCTATGAGATCAATACCTTCAAGTGATGTGATGTCGCCTGCGCATTCAATATCCTCAGGCCCGCGCACACCGTTGCCCAATCCTCTGGCAACTGCTTCCTTCAGATGGGGAACATCCTCAAGCCCCAGGCCGAAAATCTTGCTGGCGACTATATCGGCAGCAACCACATTTTTACTGCCGATCATTACACGGAAGGGCTTAACGCAAATATCGGCCTGTGTTGTGACAGGGTAGTGACCGTGAATGGTTCCCTCAACGCCCTCAATTAGAGTCACATCTGGACGCACCAAAGACAGGACGTCGGCCAGCTTCGAAAAGAGATTGTAATTGTGGTCAATCCCGCGACTGGTGTGCGTGGGAAATCCCCACTGATTTTTCACCCCCAGCGTTACCCCGGCCATCGAATGGGTTTTGAGCTTAGGCAGATCAATGTACAGATTATCGCCTGCGCCATCAATTAGTTTTTCCGCTACGGTGAGGGGAAAGGCGCAATCCGTAAGCTCGTATCCTTTGGAATTGTCCTTATCTGCTGCGGGGCGGCCGGTAAACTTGAAAGTTTTAGTCTTTTCCTCGTCAAGATAGATTGGCACTGCACCCATCCGGCGGCAGAGCTTAGCGTAGCCGTTTACAGCGAAGACAACCCGCGTGTAATTTCCCTGAGTGGAATTTTCCAGGACATATATTTTCTTCGCGCCTGCCTTCTGCCAGTATTCGATTACAGCTTTAAGCGCCTCAATGCGTGTGTAACAGTAAGCCTTGGCATCAATGGCGTTGGGTTTGATATAGACATCACCGCTGGATTTGATAAGTGCTGACCCTCCCAGTTCGTCAAATATTTCTGCAACAGCGCTGCGAATCGCCAAAACCATATTTTCATCCAGGGGAAGATAGTTTTTAAAGCTTATCTGCTGGTGGGGGGCATTGAGTTTTTTGATAATTACCTTTGCTTTGGCCATTCTACTCACCGCCATCTTTATTTTGTCTTTAAAATATTGTTTCTTATGGAGAGAAGCATAACAAGAAGGATCCTTGATGTCAATGAAATAGGGTCAGTCAGCTGCGATGTCAAGAAGCGATGAGTAGACACCGCAGTGAACTCCTCCAAATGGATTCAGGTGTTTCTTTTCGATATCCATCTCAACTTTCGCAAAAGCTTTTCCCACTTCACTAACTCTCATCGACAGCAATCTGAAGTATGGTCCCTGGTTAATAAGATCTGAAACCGCTTTCATATGATCCGGATTCAATATCTTTAAAATATAAGCTCCTTATCAGATCAATCCTTCAGATATTCCGGGGATCTATTCAACTTTCTCTCTGCTCATCACACCATAGGTTTCAAAGACGGTTACCGGCGGCTTATAGAGCTTTTCCTCCGGTTTTTTCTCCAGCTTCAATGCCTCGGCAGGACATGTAGTGACACAAAGGCCGCAGCCAATGCAACGTTCAGCATGAAACTCGATTCTTTCTTCCTTCATCTTAAATGCCTTAACAGTGCAGCGCTTGACGCAAATACCGCATTGCGAACAGAGGGCTTCATCAAACAGGCATACATAATTGCTCTTCACTGCCAAGGCAGGTGAGGGAAAAAGTTTCAGGGAAATCAGCATACCACAGCAACAGGAACAACAGCAGCACATGGCCTCTACTTTCTGGGAATTGAGGATATGGATGACCAGGCCTTCCG
>CAYMTB010000337.1:0-3311 GCA_964393225.1 uncultured Syntrophorhabdaceae bacterium | reverse complement strand
GCGGGAATAACTCAGCGGTAGAGTGCAACCTTGCCAAGGTTGAAGTCGCGGGTTCAAATCCCGTTTCCCGCTCCAAAAAAAAGTGTCGCGGGTTGAAGCATTGCCCGCTCCATTAAACCCAGTGAATAGTAATTAGTGAATGGTTATTAGTAAAGCTCTTTTCACTTTTTACTGTTCGCTATTCACTGCAGTTAAACCGGCGGCATAGCCAAGTGGTAAGGCAGCGGTCTGCAAAACCGCTATTCTCCGGTTCAAATCCGGATGCCGCCTCCAATAAACCCCTGTTTAATGATAAATAAGCTCTTCCGGCATGCATAAATATCTTTATGCATTATATCCTACTATAGTTATGGGGTTAGTATACTATTAATCTTGCAAATATCGGGCAATTTTTTTATACTATTGCACTTAGGAGAATATAAAACAAATCCTGTGAAATTGGCATGAATTGTTATATAGAATGTTGATGAAAAAAGCTTATTCACAAAAGCACCATGTTTTTACCAACAGTGATTACGGAAAGGGGGGCGCCCTGTCTCTCCTTATCAGCGAAGGCACCGATCGGATCAGGCTCTATGAAGAAGCCGATCGGATCAGACACATCCATATGGGCGATGAAATATATATCCGGGGTATTATCGAATTCTCAAACATCTGCGCCAACGATTGCCTCTACTGCGGCATACGGGCATCGAATTACAATGTAAACCGTTATGCCATGACCGCCGACGAGATACTCTCCACGGCAAAGGCCATGGTATCTACGCAGCAGACAACAGTGGTGCTCCAGTCCGGGGAAACTCCAGGTATCGACGATGCGGAGATGGGTGTAATCATACGGAGAATTAAGGAAGAAACCCCGTTGGCCGTTACCGTCTCGGTTGGTAACAGGCCATACGACACATACCGGCACTGGAAGGACTGCGGCATGGACAGATATCTCCTCAGGTTCGAAACAAGCAACCCGGAGCTATTCAAAAGGCTTCACCCGGATTGCACCCTGGAAGAACGCCTGGACTGCCTCTCCGCTCTGAAAAAGCTCGGTGTCCAGACCGGCAGCGGATTCATGATAGGGCTTCCCGGCGAAACCCTTGATACCCTCGCAGAGAACATACTTCTCTGCCGCAACCTCGATCTCGACATGATCGGGATCGGACCTTTTATTCCCCATCCCGAAACACCCCTCGGCGGAGAAAAAAATACCTATGAAGGGGATGAAGAAATGTTCTTCAAGGCCCTGGCAGTCTTGCGAATCTTCAATGCTGATGCACATATCCCAGCAACAACAGCATTCGATGCGGTCTTCCCCGGCGTGGGGAGAAACCTTGCCCTTCAGAGGGGGGCCAATATATTTATGCCCAACGGTACACCGGTCGGGCACAGAAAGGACTACCTGCTCTACCCCGGCAAGCCCTGCGTAGATGAAAGCGCTGACCAGTGCGCAAGTTGTGTCCTTATGAGGATCGAATCCCTTGGAAGGACAATAGGGACAGGACCCGGCCACTCGATAAAGCAAAATCCACAGGAGGGACAGTGAACACGGAAGACATAAACATGCATGATAAGTGTAAGGAAGAAATTACAGCAACCCGTGACATTCGCGCGAAGATTCCATCGCTTATTCAGCGGATTGTCTCACTCTATAACCAGGACGGTCGCTTTCATCATATCGGTCCCGAGCCGATTCCTTCGAGACACGCTATCATTGACATTATTTACAAAACATTCCCCGTTCTCTATCCGGGGTATTTCTCACACAAACGTCTTGATGATATGAATCTCCACTACTATCTTGGCGAAGAAGTGACCGAGCTCTTCGATGTCCTCTCAGGGCAGATCGCCTACGCAATACGTCATGACTGCATACGTTTTAACCAGCCCTGTATCCACTGCGAAGAACGGAGCCAGGAGGTCGCCCTGAAATTTATCGAGGCAATTCCTGAACTGCAGGAAACACTGTCAAAGGATGTTCGCGCTGCCTACGAGGGAGATCCGGCCTCCTGTCATTTTGATGAAATCATCTTCTGCTATCCCGGACTGTTTGCGATTACCGTCTATCGGGTTGCCCACTTTCTCTATACACAGGGAGTCCCGCTCGTTCCCCGGATTATGACAGAATACGCCCACAGCCGCACCGGTATCGACATCCATCCCGGTGTTGTTATCGGCGAAAGCTTCTTCATTGATCACGGGACCGGTGTAGTAATAGGAGAAACAACAACAATCGGGAATCGTGTCCGTCTCTACCAGGGGGTAACCCTGGGCGCCCTGTCCCTGAGTAAAGAAGAATGCGAATCATTAAGAAACAAAAAACGCCATCCTGCCATTGAGGACGACGTCATTATCTATGCCAATGCAACCATTCTCGGCGGCAGCACGGTCATCGGCGCCCGTTCCGTCATCGGCGGCAATATGTGGCTTACCGAATCAATCCCGCCGGATACAGAGGTATTCCTGAAAAAACCCGAGCTGGTGATGAAAAACAAAGGTCAGGGAAATACATAATTAAACAGGCTTAGATCGGCGGCGATAAGAGCATTCTCCCTTAGCCGGCCATAATGCCGCACAGTCTCTACGACAGAACAGGAACGCGTCGCGGCTGCCCCCTTGACCTCACTTTTATCCCTTATCAATGGGTAAATACTTTATAGGGTAGACAAACCTGATTACTATAAGTTAATATTTATCCGGTTCCGGAATGGTTCTATAATGGAACCCAAATTCTGCTTCAATTATAAGAGGTGTGTATGGATTATTATGATGAAATAGCAAAGGTTGCATATGATATTTTTGAAAGAGAGGGAAAAATACACGGAAGACATTTTGATCACTGGATTGAAGCTGAGATCATAGTAACGACGAGGTATAGAGAAACGAAGAACGACGGGCAGAACGATACAAAGATATCAAAACCGAAAAAAAGTACTGCGGCAAAGACAGCAGCAAAGCAGAGCAAAACCAAACCAAAAACGACAGCAAAAGTCGCTGCAAAACCAAAATCGAAAAAAACATCGAAATAATGTCTTTTAGGCAATGCCAGTAAAAAACCCGTTGATCTTTGTCTTTGATACGGTTTGCCTGTAAATGCCGGAATGTATAAAATGTTTTAAGCCTGTCCACGCGCAGCAGGGCTATGTGTTTCACGCTTCACGAATAGTCTTTCAACTGCACACTACCCGCCCCCGCCGCCCAGCACCTTGTAAAGCGTCACCAGACTGGTGAACCGGAAGAGACGATAGGCAATGAGCCCCTGCTGGGCCGATAACTGTTTCTCGATCGTGCCCCTGACAGCCAAAGCGTCGGCTACCTCC
>CAYMTB010000336.1:0-3333 GCA_964393225.1 uncultured Syntrophorhabdaceae bacterium | reverse complement strand
AAAAATCTGCACCTTTCAACCCATAATAAACGGAATATTTTCATAAATATTGGCACATTGGCGAGGTTTGCACACACCTACAAGTAGCGGATGAGACTTGTATGGCCCTATAATGAATTACTGAAAGAAACGTGGATATTTAGGCAGTTACACAATGTAGGACGCGGTCCCCATAAGGTGCTATAGTTATCTACTTATTTATCGATGTCCCCATTGCCTATGAAGGAAGGTCCGAGCCGAGACGTATCACCCAGGGTAGTACCACACATCTTCCGATTTGTCTCTCTCCAACTCATAACGGGCAGAGGAAAAAATGTACGACAATGAATCAATCTTGAAACATTTTCCTGATCCCGTGACATATGACATAGCATCGGGGTCAAAAACAACGAAGTTTGCACCATCGGTTACTGAACTCTTAAACGCTACTCCGTCAAAATGGAGCTTCCTTAAGACATTAGCAATAAACTGCATAATGAGGTAACCTGATTGTATTTCGTGCGGAGCGATAGGCGTGGCAAAAGACTTATTAAGATTCTTAAGGAATACAAAGATGTCGATATCTTTATCACACGACCAATAATCGCTGTATTTTATTTCCATTAAATTTGCAAAAGATAAATCTCGCTTGGGTTTAAACTCACCAACAGAAACGATTTGGCCAGGATGTGGCTTGATCTCACATATGCCAGTATTGGTGTCGCTCGCAAGATACAGGAAGGAAATTCCCGGCCGGTTCAATCGCCCCGTCGAACTAATCGGCGGAGGAGGAGCAGATATTGATGGTCCTATGAACGGAAAGACAACTTTTTCGGCTTCCTCCCAAGCTAAGTTGTTTCCTTTGAATGCCTTTTCAGCAACCCCGATTCTTGCCCTGTGAAATACAGTAGAGGTAGATATTTTGAGTTTCAGATGGTTTACGTATGGTCGCAACAGTTTCTTAGCCTGCGGCTCAACCTTATAATAATTCAACGTTTTTAGTTTTCTTTCTATGCTTGATAGAATCCCCGATTCTTTTTTTTTGGTCGTTTCTGCATAGTAGCCATCCGCCTTATGCGGACTCAAGTATATAGATACTCCTTTGTCATAATCTTCGAATGGCTCGTCAATTAAGGTAAGTATTACATTTTCCATCAGTAGTTCATCCTCGTCCGAAGTTGTCTCTATTACGATATGATGGTTTAAAATAGGGTTTTCTTCTTCAAATAGAGATTCAATGCCGTGTCCTCCCCAATGTCCATTATACTGATCTTCAGTGAAGTGATATCGAATGAGTGCTTTGAAAATCTGAGAGAAATCTTTGTTGTCACTGACTTTAACGTTCCTGTCTGAATCTTTCTTGCATATGCAACACCTCCCCTTGTGAAGCATAGCCCTCAGATAATATTCTTTAAGGTAAGGGTCTTTTACACAGGATTCACAGATATACAGCGTTTCTCCAAACTTCACAGATGTCCTCCATCGCGTAAGTTATCTATTCCACGAGTACGACCCTTCGCGCTCTGTGCTCACATATGCTCCATTGTCCCCCTATTCGGTTCCAATTTCAAGTCAAAAGGTTTTAGAAGGCACCATTAAATGCCATTTGAAAGCAGCTATCCTCGAAAAAAGTCTAAAGTGTTAACTACAGGAAGTACGCCAAGAGTTTGGAGGAACAGAAAATGAGCCGTCAGGCAGTTGCACATTTCATGTGGCTATCAATAGACCAAGGCAGGAACAAGCTGTGCAGATCAACACTTGCAAGCAAATACGCTTCCTATTTGATCAAAACTATTGACTACGGAAGTTATTATTGTCCTCATTGTCTCGCCCAATACCACAATTCTTTCCTATTCAAACTTTGCCTTCACTGAATTTGAAATATTTTCAATCTCTTCCGGCGTAAGTTCAACCTTACTCGTAATATACTGCGTATATTCCGTCAGGTCCATTTGGGAGAAATCTAACGATGCAAGCTCCTGAACAGAAAATCCCCTGCAATAAAGCGGGGAATTACCTCCACCCCATAACATCCCCAACTGTGGTCTGCCCTGCTCATGTATTATCCTGGCAAGGATACTGTTGAAACAGCAATATCTATTTGTCTTCTTTGTAAAGAGCAGGAGTTTTTTGTCTCTCTTGATATCCACTAAATGACATAGTTTAAACCCGAGCTTTAATGACGTTTCCATATCCTCTTCTGTACATGCAAACGTCATATCATAGACCATCTTCCCTATCGAATATGCCAAATATAGCACACCCACTACCGACACAACGGTTCCCAATGCTGAGATCGCCAACGACGGAGCAACAACTGTCGTGGCTGCCGTCGTCCCGCCCGTCATTGTCGTAGTCATGGTAGTTGTGCCAAAAGCGGATGTTATTGTGGTTTGGGTTATGCACACACCCGCTTCTTCCATCGCCACTGTGGTCGCCGCACCGTATCCTAATTGGGTAGCAAGGGTATTTGCACTGGCTGTAATTGTACTTGCATACGATGCCGCCACTCCTTCAACGCCCAAACTGGCATAATTATACATGCTGTACATACTGCTTGCCATACTCACATAATCACTGATGGACATTCCCATTGTGGTAGGTCTGCAACAGTTTTCCGGGCTTGCCTGACATTCCATCTCCTTACCCGGGAATATCTGTAAATCCCCGCCATTCGGCATTGAATCCACCCTCGCCATATTGAGAATTTCCCCCGCTGCTAACACCTTGCCAAGGTTTAAGTTTGCATCGTATGACGCATCGGCACATTCTGTGCCTATGCAGCGAATCTCTCCCGAGCAGTTATAAGCAACAGTATATTTTGTTATTATCTCGGGGCCGCACTTGTAAGTGTGCTCATACTGAGTACATTGTGTATTCAGACATTGCGAGCTGTAATGTACGCACCCCTCGTCAATAAGCGTCTGGCAGTTGTTTGTATTTTCGCTGCACGAAAATTTTATTCTGGAACACCATAAATCAAACCCTTCCCGTATGCCCGGACCGCCGTTTGCAGTCTGCCACGTGATCGGCAGCCCGTTTTCATAAGTCGTGAAAGTGTCTGTCAGGACAATCGGTGTGGACAGAGTATCGTTGATGGTTGCAGTTGCAGAATTGTCACCCGGAGGACATATCGTATACCCTGTGGTTAACGCGCTTGCATGGTCCTCGCAGGTGGGAGCATATGTATTGCCTGTTTCCTCCGAGTCTTGTATGAGCCACGTGCAACCAGTGCATGAACTTTTACATTTTGCATAATCCGTAACTTCACATTCCTGCAGCCATCTTTGTACATCATTCATATTGCATGTGCTGTCCGAGCGGAGAAAGACTCTTTCTATTGTCGATGGTTTT
>CAYMTB010000335.1:0-3345 GCA_964393225.1 uncultured Syntrophorhabdaceae bacterium | reverse complement strand
GGCGGAAGCCCCATCACCGCCTACAAGGTCTACTACGGCCTCGGAGCTCCGAACATACTGTATCAGACCTATGGCGCTTCGATTACGAGCGCCGTCCTTACAGGATTGGTGCCTGGCAGCGTCTACAGCTTCGCCGTCAAGGCAGTCAACCTAGCCGGCGATTCCGCGCGATCCAATATCTTGACATCCACGCCACTAAATTTGCCAGAAGCGCCGACGCTGCAGACCGCCACAGCCGGATCTTCCAATGCCACCATCACCTGGACTGCCCCCGCCTCTGACGGCGGAAGCCCCATCACCGCCTACAAGGTCTACTACGGCCTCGGAGCTCCGAACATCCTGTACCAGACCTACGGTGTAGATATTCTGAGTGCTGAGGTAGTCGGTCTATCGCCCGGCAGCACCTACAGCTTCGCCGTTCAGGCCATAAATGGTGTGGATGTGTTGCCTCTATCGAACATATTGGCCGCCACGCCCTACACCACGCCAGGAGCGCCGACGCTGGAAACCGCCGTGGCAGGATTCGTGAACACCACCATCACATGGACTGCCCCCGCCTCTGACGGCGGAAGCCCCATCACCGCCTACAAGGTCTACTACGGCCTCGGAGCTCCGAACACATTATATCTGACCTCCGGCGCGGGCGTCCTGAGTGCTGAGATTATTGGTATCTTCCCGGGCAGCGTCTACAGCTTCGCCGTCAAGGCGGTCAACCTAGCCGGCGATTCCGCGCAGTCTAATGTAATGACCGCCACGCCATATACGGTGCCGGGAGCACCGACAATGCAAATTGCATTTGCGGGAATATCCAGCGTATCCATTACATGGGCCACTCCCGTCTATGACGGTACCAGCCCCATCACCGCCTACAAGGTCTTCTACGGCCTCGGAGCTCCGAACATCCTGTACCAGACCTATGGTGCTTCGATTACGAGCGCGGTGCTGACAGGATTGGTGCCAGGCAGCACCTACAGTTTTGCCGTCAAGGCGGTCAACCTAGCCGGCGATTCCGCGCAATCCAACATATTGACATCTACCCCATATGATGTGTCGGGAGCACCAACTCTGCAGTCTGCCACCGCAGGGTCCTCCAAGGTCACCATCACATGGACTGCCCCCGCCTCTGACGGCGGAAGCCCCATCACCGCCTACAAGGTATACTATGGCCTCGGAGCGCCGAACACATTATATCAGACCTACGGCGCGGGCGTCCTGAGTGCTGAGATCATCAGTTTATCGCCCGGCAGCCTCTACAGCTTTGCCGTCCAAGCCGTCAACCTCGCCGGGGGCTCGCCCTCCTCGAATATCCTGACTGCCGCACCATATACGGTGCCGGGGGTGCCAACGCTACAAACCGCCACCACGTCGGGGGATTCTAGTGCTGTTATTACCTGGGCTGCTCCCACATCTAGCGGCGGAAGCCCGATCACGGGCTACAGGGTCTACTATGGTCTTGACTCGCCAGGAATTTTGTACCAGACCTATGGTGCTTCGACCATGAGCGCCGTGCTGACGGGATTGGTGCCAGGCAGCGCCTACAGCTTCGCCGTCAAGGCGGTCAACCTCGCCGGCGATTCCGCGCAGTCTAATGTAATGACAGCCATGCCGCATACGGTGCCGGGAGCGCCGACGTTGGATACCGCCACGGCCGGGTCCTCTAGCGTTGTCCTCGCCTGGTCTGCCCCTTCCTACGACGGTGGGGCACCAATCACCGCCTACAAGGTCTACTACGGTATCGGTTCGCCTACTATCCTCTTCGGACCTTATGGGCCATCTACGCGCAGCGTCGAGGTAGTTGGCCTTACTCCGGGCAGTGCCTACAGCTTCGCTGTCAAAGCCGTCAACCTCGCCGGGGACTCGCCCCTCTCGAACATAATGACCTCCACGCCGTATATTGTGCCGGGAGCACCGACGCTGCAATCTGCGATTGCCGGTCCATCTAGTGTATCCATCACCTGGACCGCCCCCGCTTCAGATGGTAGCAGCCCCATCACCGCATATGAGGTCTATTGCGGCATCGGTGCGCCGAACACGCTCTACCAGACATCTGGGCCTTCGACCATGAGCGCCGTGCTGACGGGACTGGTGCCGGGCAGCGTGTACAGCTTCGCTGTCAAAGCCGTCAACCTCGCCGGGGACTCGCCCCTCTCGAACATCATGACCGCCATGCCCTATACCGTGCCGGGAGCACCGACACTGCAGGCGGCTATGGTCGGGTCCTCCAAGGTCACCATCACCTGGGCCGCACCCGCCTCTAATGGCAGCAGTTCAATCACCGCCTACAAGGTCTACTACGGCATCGGAGCGCCCACGATATTCTTCGGACCTTATGGGTCATCTACGCGCACTGTCGAGGTAGTTCGCCTTACTCCGGGCAGCGTGTACAGCTTCGCCGTCAAAGCCGTCAACCTGGCCGGGGACTCACCCTCCTCGAACATAAGGACCGCCATGCCCTATACCGTGCCGGGAGCACCGACACTGCAGACCGCCACGGCCGGATCTTCCAATGCCACCATCACCTGGACCGCCCCTGCCTCTAATGGCAGCAGTTCTATCACTGCCTACAGGGTCTACTACGGCATCGGAGCGCCGAACACGCTCTACCAGACATCTGGGCCTTCGATTATGAGCGCCGTGCTGACGGGATTGGTGCCGGGCAACACCTATAGCTTCGCCGTCAAGGCGGTCAACCTGGCCGGCGATTCCGCGCAGTCTAATGTAATGGCCGCCACATCCCATGCTGCGCCGGGAGCGCCGACGTTGCAATCTGTGATTGCCGGTCCATCTAGCGTATCCATCACCTGGACCGCCCCCGCCTCTGACGGTGGAAGCCCGATCACGGGCTACAAGGTGCTCTATGGAACCACGCCGGACCCGACAACTCAATTTGGTGGCCTCTATGGTCCCAGCATCCGTTCAGCCGAGGTCACCGGCCTAACGCCCGGCGTCCAGTATTACTTCGCCATCGAAGCCGTCAACGTAGTGGGCGATTCCCAGGTGGATATGGCGAAGAGCGCCTCGCCCCATTTCATTGCAGCCGAGTTGCTGCTGCTGATCGCGGTCATCGCCGCGGCGGTCATTGCCGTCACGTATGTATTCCTCCGCCGGAGGGCAAAGGGGGTCAAGAAATGAGCCGAATATCACAGGTCGCCGCGTCCAACCATCAATCGACTTTTGAGGAAAGTCATCCGATCGTCAGGTATTGCCGGTCGTTGCCGTCCAGGACACAATCATTTAGTGAATCCAGGGATATCAACACCGACCTGTCTAGGGGGTATGTGCATGTATAGGGGCCTTAGTATGGCCCGGTTCAGCTGCCTCGCCTTGGTCATGATGATGCTGTTG
>CAYMTB010000334.1:0-3354 GCA_964393225.1 uncultured Syntrophorhabdaceae bacterium | reverse complement strand
TCATAACTGTTCAATGCATCCCGGTATTTTACACCCAGTTCAGCATGGGCTTTCGCAACCTCATCCACTTTTGACGTATCCATTGCGAGCTTGCCCATAAAACTGCCTACGGTCTTCAGACCATCCTGAACAGCCTTCTCCTCCTTAGTAAAACCCTTCAGATATTTATCGAAAGCCTCTTCGTCGTTTCCCCTCATGAGGATATTTTTCCACTCCTGGACCTGTATCTTGAAATGCACCTGGGCGTTGCGTGCCGTATCAACTGTCTGCAAAAGTGTTTTAGACAGGTTTTGGATTGCGGACTGCCTTTTGTTTGCCTGGTAGAAGTTATAAAGGCCGAAGCTGCCGGTGAAAAGGACTATTATCGATACAATTGCACCCAATACAAAAAACTGTTTCTTAACAGACATTTTGTTGAAGATTATGAAGTCACCTCTCTATAAATTATTTTATCCCCCGGGAGATTATTTTAGAGAATATAACATACAGTATCATATTCGGCAGGATGAACAATTTGCTTAATCATTAACAGCATATTTCTCCGTATTTCTCTTAATTAACTGAATCTTCACGAAAAATTTATTTGTTATTAACGCATGGCATCTATCTTTAAATACAAAAAACATATGAGGAAAAAATGAAAAACTGGATGACTTCTCTTACTTCACATTATGAGAAAATGCGCACCACGTATCCGCAAGAAAAGCTTTTAATCGTTTTTGATATTGACGGCACCATACTCGACACACGCCATCTTGTTCTTTATGCCCTCAGGTCTTTCGACAAAAACCACAAAACATCATATTTCAAGGGTATCCGTATCGCGGACATCGATTTCCATGAAGACCGCCTGACACTACTCCTTGAGCGCCTGAAAATACCCATCAAAGACCGGTCTTTCATTATGAGAAAGTATGAAGAACTTCTTTTTTCCTCGACCTCAGTCATTGAGGCCCATCAACCCTTTCGAGGTGTTCTCGAAGTAATCCGGTGGTTTCAATTGCAGCCTAACACCTTTGTGGGATTAAACACGGGCAGGCCTGAATCGCTGAGGTTCAATACCCTTCAGTCCCTGAATAGCCTGGGAACGGGACACAGGGCCGTGTTCAGAGACGATCTCCTCTATATGAAACGACCGGAAGGGGGCAGCGATATTCCTCAAATCAAGGCACAGGGAATAGAATATTTTCGAGATATCGGGTTCAGAGTCTTTGCAGTAGTCGACAACGAACCGGAGAATCTGAATGCTGTCTCAAAAGTAGATTGGGAAAATGAAATTTTACTTCTTCATGCCGACACAATTTTCATATCAAAAGGAGAGGACATGCCAGGGCATGCCATAAGAGGAAAAGATTACAATATTACCAGGCTTGTCTCGCAGAAAAACATACCAGCGCATATACAGTTTATATGGTATTGCGATAACACGAGAAAAAACTTTGATACCTTTATCCGCTCAAATATACAATGGGTGGAAATAGATCTGCGCGGTTTTTCTCTCATTATGCAAAAGCCGGGCAGGGACGATAATATGTTCAATATCAACGAGTGCCTCAATCTCGTTAAACGCCACAACAAGAGCATCAAGCTTGATCTGCACGGCGGAGGCATCCTCCTGGGGAGGATCATCGATATGATCAACGACTACGATATTGACAGCTCACATTTGTGCTTTCAGGGGAGCGCCGTGGTTCTCGGCGAAAATGGTTTCAGAGTATTACACATGCTTTACCCCGATGCGATACTTCAATGTCCCATAGATTTCCTTGCACCCATGATTGACGAAACACCTGAACAGGTCGAAAGGATGCTCCTTACATTTCAGTCGTGGGGTATCAAACGCTTCTCTATAAACTGGTCGACCCCGCTATCGAGGAACTTATTCAATCACGTCCGTAAATGGGGATTCATGGCGGACCTGAGCAATATTACAAACCTTACATCGTTTCTGCGGGCAGCATTATTATTGCCGGATTCAATCACATCACATTTTAACTATCCAGCATGGAGCTGCAAGGAAGATAAACAGACAGGAACGGAAATGGAATTACGCCGTATTGCCTGAGCAGAAAGAACTGTAATTTCTCCAGTCTTCTGCACCGAATTAACCAAATATTAACACCTTATTAATTCAGGATTAAAGATTGCTGTGTATTTTTAATACATAAATCTATTTTCAGGAGGGTCTCAGTGGATATCCTTTATTTTAATACCGGTAAAAGCAAAACCGGAAACGATCTTCTTAATATCATAGAATCACAGCTTCCGGGAATAGATATACAGCCCTGTATGGATACACATAGTTTTTCAAAACATCTGATTCAATTACAACATGGAAATACAATTGCTGTAATTTTAACTTCTGACGAGGAAGACCTGATGGAACTGTATGCAATAAAGCATCTGCTGTACAGGGCCATTACGATATTGATTCTTCCCGACAGAGAAAGAGATACTATTGCCCTTGGTTTTCGATGCAAACCGTATTTTATGACTTCAATAAATCGCGACCTTATAAAGATCGGATATATAGTTAAGATATTATTAATGGCACAATCATGCCAACAGGACAGTTACGATGACAGCGAAAACCATAAGCGTGCAGCCTGAGCACAGGATCAGGAGTTTGCAAGGATATTGAGAGGGATATGTCATGAACACACAGAAGTGGAAGGAGATTGCAGATAGTGTCGATTTTGCTTTTCAGCCTATCGTGAACATACACAATGGTTCATGCATGGGCTATGAAGCGCTGCTTCGTAATTTCCGGGATGCCGGTTTTACAAACATACCGGAGGTTTTCAATACTGCTTACAGGGAACGGTTACCCTCAATCTGCCATCAAAAATAATTAAAAACCTCTTTGATCCTTGAATATCAAGGTGATAGAGCAATGTCGGACAACAAAATCTATCATCAACGAGGTGAAACAACTATGCCACAAGGAATCCTCTCTTGCAGGTCTTCCCGTCTATCTCGATCTGGCCTCCGTCCCAAATATGGGAGAAAGCATAGGATCTCACCTGCATGTGAAGGGGCAGGGCTGGACCGAGGAAGGGGTAAGCTCTTTCAACGCATTTGGAAACAATAAATATGGCGGCCATGGCAATAAGCATGGATGTGGCAATTACCTTCATCAGCACATGAATACCTTTGGTGGGCATGATTGTTGATCAATTTTTTCTGTTGGCAGGTATTCTTGATATTGTGTGATTATTTCAAAAAAACCAGGGGAATTCAAATAATTCCCCTGGTTTGCTAAACAAAAATATTCTGAATTTTTATAATGAGTATCTCAAAAGAAATACCATGCAGCTGCCCTGACTGAATCCATAGTACCGGACCTGTCAAGGT
>CAYMTB010000333.1:0-3390 GCA_964393225.1 uncultured Syntrophorhabdaceae bacterium | reverse complement strand
TTGAAGAAGAGTTCGATCTGCCAACGGCTCTTGTAGAGCTTGGCAATGGTGAGGGAGGGGATCTCCAGGTTGGTGGTGATGATGACAAGATGCTTGGGTTGACCTGACCCCATAAACGGGACAGTTGAAAAATGATGTGGATGCAGGTCGGGATAGGGCCCTGGAGATCGAGCTGGGTATGCATCTTGATCCCAGCTTTGGAGCTTCGGAAATCGGCCCAAGGCAAGAGACTCAGCGAGAGATCGATCGTAGTGGATCCGACATTCGGGAGAACACCTGCCGAAGGCAGCCCGCAGGGCGAGGCGAAGCCGAGGTAATCCAGAGCGTAAACCGTGTTCTCCAGTTCCAATCCGAGATCCTCTCCGGCGTAGAGGACACGCGCCTTGCGCATGCATGCCGGAAGAACTGAAGCTGCTTTCGAAACTTTTTTTTCAGAAGGCTCGAAAAGCCCCGCTCAATCTGCTGATGAAATGAGGGGATGGATCTTGATTCAGCAGGCTTATCAAGCTGTCGCTTTTGAATGGCATTGAGACCCCGAGCAGTTCTGGAATTTTCAGCGCTATCCATGATAGGCTGCGTGGGGTCGGGATGCAGAGGATGCGGCGATTTTGACGACGGCCCATTTCCTTCAGGATATCACGGAACATCCAGGGACTCGGATTGGCGGCAGTGATTACGGTGCCATCCTCTGTGTCTATTCCCGCGCAGTACTCCTCGGCAACTCGGCAGAGATCCTCCTGATGTGTGAAATAGAGAAGATCCCGCCCGTGGCCCGGTAGTGGAATAACCGGCGTCATGGAGATCGCCAACCTCAACTTACCCACCATGCCCCCGGGTTGAGCTTCGTCATGAATAAGTCCCGGCCGAAGGGATATCCCCGCGTTGAGTGTGGCACTGTCCTCAGAAAGCAGTTTAGCCCTACCGTATAGTGACTTGCACCCCTCGTAAGCGCTCATTGAAGAGATATGAACAAGTCGTTCCACTCCAATCCGACGCGCTGAATCAAACAGGAGTCGGCCTCCCTCCACATTCGTTTGGTGAATTTTTTCCCATGACAAGGGATTGAAGTCGTAGGCTGCATGCACCAGGGCCCCGACATCACGCAGGTCGTTGGGGAAGCTGTCACCTAGTTCGTAAAGCCTCGCTTCAGCGCCACCGGCGAAAACAGTGCCTTTTCGATTCAGCTCTATGACCTTCCAGCCATGTCTCGAGAAATAGCGAGCCAGGCACCCGCCTAGGTAACCGCCCGTCCCGGTGATGCAGCAGGTCTTATTCATGATTGTGATGATACCGCTGCGAGTTCGCACCTGGATGCGATGCGGTGTGCGTTTGCCATGACCGAGAAGGTGATGGTGGTGGCGGGAATCGAGGGCAAGACCGAGGAATCCACTACATGAAGGTTTCTGAATCCCATCGGCCTTCCCCAGATATCGGACTCCAAACCCTCCGGTTGATGTCGCATCGGAAAAGTACTGCCCGTGTGAAACCCACGCCCAGGGGAGGCTACCTGTAGCATTGGAAAAAGCGGGACGGCTTTCAACCGGTGCGTCTGAAGCATCACTTTGCGCAGCACCCGATTTATCTGCCTGCGAGTATCCTGATTCTTTAAGGCTCGGAGATGCATGGTGGCAACACCCATCGGGTCCTCCTCCAGCCATGCTTCAATGGTGCCCGAGAGATCCGAATGGAGATAGCCTTGGACAATCAGCAATCTCTCTGCAAGGAAGCTGGATAGGAACGGAAGCATTCGCCCCGCGGATCCCAGCGTGGATCGCAGAGCCTCCCCGATCATCTCATTGTATCCGTACACTTGGAGATGCGAGGAGCGATCTAGACCGGAGCCTTCCACCAACTCCAGGAAAATCTGGCTCAGGGTGTTGGCGGCTTCAGCAGTCACGCCGGGAGCCCCCTTTAGTCGCAATAGTGGGAAGAGGAAGTACTGGCTATCACGCATCACGATCTTACGTCCCTTGAGATTCAAGGATTCCATGAGGATTCGAGCGCTTGGAATCACACCTGCAGCCAGAAAAGCCTTTATACCCTTGAACGTCAGAGCTTCCCCGGTAATGCGGTCGGAGCAATGGATCTCCACGGATTGATCCGATTCAAGGATCTTTTTCACCACTACATTGGGGCGGTACTCAATGCGCCCTTCTTGCTCCAGTTGCCTTATCGTGTCGCGGCTATTGTAGATGTAGCCATCCGGACAACCGTACATGCACAACCCTTTGTAGTCACAGCCACTTGATGCACCGGTCGTTGTTTTCACCGCAACCCTGGCTCGTCCGTAAAGAAATCCATGTTCACGCAGTGGAGTCGCCGATCTTGCCAGATCATTCCAAAGAGACTTTGCCTGGGAGTTCAGGTCAAGAGTAGCCGGGCTTTCAAGGAAGGATGGGAAAACAGTATCCATTGTGCCGTTTGAGGAGGCCGTCACTTTGGTAAGTTGAGCAACCACCTGGTAATGAGGGGCCAGATCCTCCGCACTTACCGGCCAGTTCTTGATGTCTGCATCCCGGTAAGGCAGCATCGCTGCTCCCCAGACATTACTCAGACCGCCAAGTGCAAATGACGGGGCTGCGCCGGAAGTGTTCTCCCTGATAAGCAGCCGCTCGCTGGCCTCACGGTACGGAAAATCAGATCCGAAGGAAAGTTTAAGGGGGATGCCCTTTGCATCAGCAGACATGCCGGACTTAAGGAGTCTCAGGGACTCGGGATTTCCGTTTTCCCTGAAAGAGACGACATGCTTTGCGGATTCTGATTCAAGTTCTATACCGGCATCTAGAACTATGGGTTTGATTCCTCTGGCAACAAGAGCGGTTGCACAGGCGGCGGCGGCCGGTCCTGATCCGATCACGAAAGTCATGCCATCATTATCGCGCAGCCGATCGAGCCCGCCAAGCAAGAGTTGAAATAAATAATATTTGCAGTATTCTCCCGTACATGAATCCCCAAGTCACTGTTCTCATGCCTTGTCTTAATGAGGCCGAGACTCTGGAAGTTTGCATCAAAAAAGCCTGGCAAGGAATCAGGGATGCAGGGGTTAATGGTGAGGTCGTCATTTCCGACAATGGAAGCACCGATGGCTCCATCGAGATCGCGGAGCGTCTTGGCGCTCGCGTTGTCCATGTTACGGAGAAGGGTTACGGATGTGCACTACGGGGGGGGATTGAGAGTTCTCTGGCACCTTTGATCATCATGGCAGACTCCGATGACAGTTATGATTTCTCCAATATACGCGGATTCATCGGGAAGCTGAACGAGGGCTATGATTTGGTCATGGGGTGCAGGCTTCCCTCGGGTGGGGGAGCCATCATGCCGGGTGCAATGCCATGGAAGAACCGATGGATCGGGAACCCTTTACTCTCCTTGCTAGGGCGTATCCTGTAC
>CAYMTB010000332.1:0-3390 GCA_964393225.1 uncultured Syntrophorhabdaceae bacterium | reverse complement strand
ATCAATATCGCTGTTGTGTTTAGGGTTGCCCTTTGCCACAGAACCAAATACTCCTATTTTTTGTATATTATATTTAGCCTGGTTTTCAATTTTATACTCTTTAAGAACTTTAAATATTTCTTGCTGTGTCATCTGAATAATCCTCTAGGATTATAATTCGTGTATTGACGCTGGATTATAGGGAGTACGGACAAGCAAAACATATAGGGGTCGGACCAAGCCCTTTTAAAGGCAGTGTTGAGTTGTCCCTCATCAATCGGGATTAAACCGTATGAGTGTTGAGTTTTGAGTTAAAACATCAATCCGTACAACACAACACTTAGCACCCAACACTCAAAACTGTATTCCAAGGGCTTAAAGTGCTGTTTTTGGCATTAAAAAGGTACCTTTAAGGGAAAGGCTATTTTCGTCAGTGTGAGAAGGAGTGTCGGAGCTCCGACACTATTTATCATATTGATATTGTTAAGCAATTTGCGACGGTATAAAAGTTTTGTCTTAATGGACCAGGCTATGGGTGATAGGCAATAGGATTACTGGCAAGAGGCAAGGATCGATAGTGAAAAGAAAGCTCAGAGTTCATGGCATGGCAAGTGGGTGAATTGACACATTTCAGGGGAAGACTTTGTATATATCTTTTCTGTTTTTGACCCGGTAAAAAATGATCTTACTGCCAGTTTGAATTTTACATCCAATTCTGTAGCTTCCTATTCTTATCCTGTAGTAGTTCTCGTACCCCTGCATTTTCTTAAAATCAAGTTTGACTGGAATCTCTTTTTGGCCTGGAATCTCTTCAAAAACCAGTTTTTCTATTTTATTGCGATAAATGGTTGGCAACTCAGCAAGGTCCTTCAAGAAAGCTCTCTTGAAAAGGCAGACCACTACCTCTACCCTTTTTTCAGGCCCGCATAATACTTGTGAGCGTCATCAAGAGATAGGTTTTCTTCATTTTCTATTTCTTTCATGTATTTTCCAAGGCCATAATTCTCGATGATTTCCTCCATTACTCTGAATGTATCTATGTCAATCAATACCGCTTTTTTCTTATTATTGGCTGTAACGATATACTCTTTTTTAATGGAAAGCATTTTTTAGCACCTCTCTGAACAAATAATTATAAGTTATGTTTTGGAGTTGGGGTCGGGCCAAGCCCTTTTAAAGGCAGTGTTGAGTGTTGGGTGTTGAGTTTTGAGTTATCAAATTCCAATACCTTCGGTCGAAGTTTTAACGATTCTTGTTAGGATATTAACTATGGCTAAGTTTTCTGAGAACAAGTTTTCCTTCTTAGGAAAATCAAATAAATATCCTGATTTATCGAGCAATCTTAGCCAGTAATCTGTTTCTCTTGCTTCTTCTTGCTCTGAGCTGCCCGTGCTTCATGAGCAATAGCTGAAAAACTGTTCAACGTTCGATATTAATTCAAATACAGAAAGCATTATTCCTTCACCGTATACAGTACGCGGTGAACTTCCGTATCGGCGCGATGGGCAGCGAGGTCAGCGGCAACGGCGTCAATCTTATCTGAAAGTTTCTTGTCAACGGCGTCAATCTTCTCTGAAAGTTTCTTGTCAACAACATCAATCTTATCTGAAAGTCTCTTCTCAACGGCATCCACTTTCTTATCAACAGTATCAATCTTTTGACTGAGAGCGTCAACCTTGACATTCACCAGGCCGATCTCTTCACGAAGCTCCTGCCTGGTATCCTTTATTTCCCTGTGAAGTACATCATGACCCTCAAGAACAAGGTCAAACTTCTCTTTAATATCTTCCAGCAGCATTTCGAGATGGTCTTTTTTCATCCTTCACCTCTGAATCTTTTTTTGGTCAAGCCTGCGAGCAGGGCAGGCCCCGGTGAAATAGAGTAGCAAATGCATTGCACGGGGCAGGCTACCGCCGGAGGAGTATATGAAAACCCCCTGCATGCACAGCCAGTTTTGTTTGAAGAGTGGATGCTGATGGTATCAATCTCATTTTTTATGGAATGGGTGTAATGTATCATACGGGGTATGCAGGGTCAAGCTTTATTGGGTTTGTTGAGTTTGTAGAGTTTGTTGCGTTTGTTGCGTTCATGGCGTTTATTGGGTTAAGTGCGTTTGTCTTATTGAGGTAAAAAATAGAATCCTACATTCCGCAGATCCTGCAAAACAGATTGCAAATTGTCTATAATTCTTTTTTCTTCAGCTTTTTGTAATACAGCCACCGTTCCAATAACTTCCAAGGATAATGCTTCTGCTGTCTGACGTGCTTTAAAATCGTCCAATATTAAGAAATTTGCTTTGCTTTCAGAAGCTAAGGCGATTGCCTCTGATTCTCCCGCCCCTAAATTTACTTTAAATGCTCTAACCGCTAATGCATTTTGCACTTTTTGTTTTTTAATCCACTTAGCTTTTTTAACTTCTTCCGCGCCTATTCTCCCTTCACCACGAACCACAACTTCGTAATAAACGGCTCCAGGGATTATAATTTCCCCGAAAAGCTCATGCAAAACCTCGAGTTTTCCTATTCTACTTAAGCTGATTAAACAAGATGAATCTGCAACAACGAATTTAGACACCTGATAATCTCTCCATATCTTTTTTTAAATCATCTTGCGTATAATGGATTGGTATTTTTAGTTGCCTATTGGCTTCAAAGAAATCCCATTGGCTCGTACCACCAATTTCACAGGCTTTACTCAGTGAGATGCGTTTATGCTCGTAAAGAAACATGGCAAACATCAGCTTTACCTCTTGATTTATATTCTCGAGGTCTAAGCCTGCCTGAGAAGCAACTATTGTCGGTAATTCAAATTTTACGCTAAGTGTATTCATATGTATTTACCTCACATTAGTAAGAGAAGAGGGATTTTTTTGCCGCAAAGATTTGCGATTCATCAATCTCCAAATTCCCCCAAATCCCCCTGAGCGAGCCCCTTTTCGGTGTCACTGCTGTTTGATTCGTCAGTTCCGAACGCAGGGTGCGCACGATCCGGTAAAAACGGGGTATCAGTTCCTCGGGAAGGGCATTTATTTCGCCAATCAATTTTTGTTTATAGGTCGTTGCCATACTTAAACTCCTTTCAAGGCAGCTTTTGGGTTGTTAATCGGGCTACAGGGCTTGCAGGGTTTATTGAGTTTGTAGAGTTCGTTGCGTTTGTAGAGTTTGTAGAGTTTGTTGCGTTCATGGCGTTTATTGGGTTTGTAGAGTTAATAGCGTTCATTGAGTTAAGGGCGTTTGAGAGTGCCCTCTGTGCCAATGCGGTTGCAGCAATAATGTAATCTACCGTTGCTGCCGGTCTATCACCATATTGTTTAAGTATGAACATGACTTGATTTTTGCCATTCAATCAACTCTTGGATAAATATTTCGCCTGATTTAATTTTCTTGCCTTCCCTTAATCTCAAGCTTCTCA
>CAYMTB010000331.1:0-3400 GCA_964393225.1 uncultured Syntrophorhabdaceae bacterium | reverse complement strand
ATTTCTGCGTATTGCGGAGTGAAAGCTGCTACACATTAAACTTCTGCCGGATTGCAGATAACAATACTCATGAGATGTGTTTGTAAGATCAATGTTTGCTTTGAGGGCGTATTATTGATTCGATTGCCCGGTTTTGTTGCCTCCGCGTGTTATTGTTCCTGCCCCCGCATAAATGTAAGCACGGTTTTAATATCATAGCGGTTCGTTTTTCGCCACCATTTCTTGTTTTACGCATGGAATGTTTGTCGGTTGAGAGATTCTGTTTATGCCCCAGTGATTAGGGCATATGCACGTTAACTTCATTCATCCCTGGCAACGTATGTCCACGGTGTTGCCGTTTCTCTCTCTTCTCTTTCACTGTGATTTCTCTCTCTATACTCTATAGAGTATATAAGGGGTATAGGGGGGTCTTAGAGTGTGGCATGGAATACATTGGAATCATTACATAAAAGGCCATTTTCCGAACCCTTGAAATCCACATGCTGTGGAATAATCTTCCACATGCTGTGGAATATTGTTTTTACACTATATCATCAATGATACCACCTCAGTACCCTCTAAAAAGTGATCATTAATAAATATTGTCCGGGGTTTTTACCGAGCGTGTCTCTGGATATGAATCAGCTTGTAGCCATCTTTCCTAATCTCATAACCTTGGACAACGTTAGCATCTTTAAGTTCATCAAGCGCCTTTATGAGGCTCCTTTTGGCAACATCTCTCCTGTGTGCCCTCAGGACGATGCGTTCCATAAGCATATCTTCCGAAAAAAGACTCCCGGAATTACATGATAGGAAGGAATAGAGGTTCTTTGCTGTCCGTGAGAGACTTACATAGAGCGACAAGTCGAGCCTCCATGAGTTCTTCAGACATGCCACGTAGAATTGGTAGTTCCAGGTAACGGATATCCACCCTGTACGCATATCGTACACGACCTCATGTATGAGCCCCGTGATCAGCACCGTCTGCGTGACACGGGATATGGAGGTAACAGTCAAACTCCTCATTCTTTTCAGCGAATTAAGGATAAACTGGTCGTTATGACAACTCGTCATCTTTCTGATCTCGTGGATGTGGACGGATGATATGATGAGGGAATCTGAGAGTTTTTTGACCTTTTGGTGCTGGGAGAGGTACAGCAGTACATAGAGTTTCTCAAGATCGTCCGGAGTTATGTATTCCACGCACTCGTAAATGATCGTTCCCCTCTTCGTATGGTGGGTGATCCGCATCGCCCCCCGGCCCCGCTTGGGACAGGCGGGAGGGTATTTCACAATCTTGGCGTAAAGGGAAACCAGCCGGTGTTTAGGCATGTTGCCGTGGTCTTCCTTTCCGTCTTTTCTCTGCCGTCTGATCAGCCCCGAATCGCTGATCGAGCACCCTCATGATATCAAGGATAATATATTGAACAATCTTATTTTCCACGTTCATGTCGTACACCTTCACACCGTCTTCATAGATGATTATTGACATATGTTTTTCCATTTCCGCGGCCTCCCCTGTTTCTTCATGCTGACCGGTGCAATATCCTCGCAGACAGTGAAGAACCCGTTGCGGAATGCAAGTGTCGTTTGCATTTTATCGGGAGAGTAGTTGTTTTTCACAGTTATGAGCGTTTTATCTGCAAGCATGAGATGGACCCGGGAATTCTCTACCCATGCAGAACTCCCCCTTGCCCATGAGCGGTGGTCACCCTCGCCATTGACCCCGTTCTTGGTGTGGTGGTGTACGATCAGTAAGGATGGAGCGAGCATCTTCGTAAAACGGTAAAACTGGGCGGCATACTCGCTTCTGTTCTCCTCGGCAATGAAAGAAACGAGGGGATCGATAATGACAAGATCGGGCCTCCAGTCTTTACAGTGGTTGAGAATCTCACCAAAGACACTTGTTGTCTTGAAGGATTGGGCATCAAGGAGGACTGAGGGACAGTCCGTAAGATGAATGCATTTAAAATAAGCAAAGCGGGAGGACGGATCTTCGTTAATTCCGTGCATAGTCATCAGTGAGGTCATGGTGTCTCTTGCCCTTTTTCGAAATACCTGAACCGGGTCTTCTCCATTCAGGTAGAGCACTCGTGAATGGACCATCTTCCTTTCGAGGAACGGGACATTCATAGACAGGGACAGACCGAGCTGGAGCGCGAAATAGCTCTTACCCGATCCCCCCGGTGCGGTAAGGAGGGTGACTCCCCCCTCGTGGATAATGCCCTCGATCAGCCACATCGCGTCTTCGATCCCGTTGGCCGCGAGGATATCTGCAATGGTATCAATTTTCACGGGAACACCCCCTTTATATTCTGTCGATGCCTCTCCTGGACATAGCTAACCGCTTTTCCGACTGTCTTTTTTGCATATGACTCCACATTGTCTTTGTCTGTTTTTCTCTTCTCGATCAGGTAGTCGATGCACTGGCCCGGGGTTTTCTGTCTTTTGGCGAGACGGTAGATGATCTCTGCCATGTCCTCCTCTGACCTGCTTTTGTAAGAACCGGAATAAACATGGGATTCCGGCACCCCGTTTTGCACGTGGAAGCAAGAGGGGTTGTACCGCAGCGAAGGATTGAATTTTACGAGCCCGACAAAGGAATTCCTCTTATGATTCTTGAAATTAGCCACCCGCAGTATGCGGGAGATATCGTGGACGTAATCGATCCGTCGGGCTGGGTATGCCATCTGGAACTTATTGCGTATAAGCCTGTTGAGAGCCTCTGTCTCTCTTATGCTCATGACCTCGGAGAGTAGCCAGTAGAAATGGTGTTTTCCCGGGCTGCTCCGGACGATTATCGATGGTTCGGGGAGGTTAACCGCATTTAGGTCGACAGGGAAGTCAAGCTCGCACCAGAGGGTGTCCTGTGTGTCCTCGTAGCCTTCTTTCCTTCTGTTTCTTGAACCGTGCTTCAGCCTGCCTGTCGTGGTATATACGTTATACCCTTTGGAGTTCATGAAACGAAAATACGGTCTGTACTTTTCGTATTCGCCGGCGGCAAATATCCGGGTAATACATTCCCCGGTAAGTTCATGGATAAGGACGCAGGCGATTCTGTCCTTACTTGAGAAGCGGGTCATAAAGATGCAATCATCATCCATATCCGTATATTACTTCTTTCCGGAAGGAAGGTTGCTCAAATGTTTTTGGAAACTGCTGAATGTTGTCTGTGTATGTTTGGCTTATTTTGTTTTTTCAGTTCGACGATGGAATAATAACGGATGATTTTGAGGAGGTCATTTGAGTCTGGACGATAAGAAAATGGAGAAAGGCAATGATGGATGCCATCCTGGTCCTCACCGTCGAAATATTCATGCCCCGGTCCTGCTCATGCTCAATAAAGGCTTCGAGGTCAGAACGTTCGATCTCCTTAAGATCACTTTTACCCGACTTTCCATAAAAGTCGAGGAAGAACAAT
>CAYMTB010000330.1:0-3408 GCA_964393225.1 uncultured Syntrophorhabdaceae bacterium | reverse complement strand
TATCATTATTGCACAATATACTTGCGAACTGTGAAAGAAATATTTATTTCAGATCATTAATTGTTGTATGAAAGCTGCTATGATATTAAAAAGGCTGACCGTGTTGCTTACAGGAAGGCTTTGATAGTGCTCCACCAATCTGGTATATTGTCTTTTGGCTTTGATCGTGAATTACGAACAGAAACAAATGCCAGTAGAAATCTTGTATAATTAAACAAAAGGATGGTTCGTTTAATTCGGGAAGCTATGCGTACCGAAACCGATACATAGCTGCCTTGCAATGAGGCACTAACGGGTCTGTAAATCATGTATGTTTACATTTGAAAAATCTAATAAATCAACGAGCGTGCTTGACCAATCCATTTGAATAAATGCGAGCAGCTCTTTCGAAAAATCCGAAAGGAGAGCAATGCCCTCAAAGTCAGGGAAGCAATCAAGTTTCTGCATCAGCAGGCCGTCACCGTCAAACCAGCGGGGCAATGCACCACTAAAAAAATAACCCTGGCTGCGCAATTTATCCACTGTCTCACCGACCCATGGCTCAGTGAGGTTCAAAAAAACCTGGAAGACGATGGCTTTCTGCTTCCTGGCCTTGTTTTCCAGATCGGAAAGGCAATCAGTAAAGTCGGCACCGGACGCCGGAACTGCAATGCGGGCAACCTGGGTGAAATCAAAAACAGACAGTGTTGCTATCGTTGCTTTCCCGGCAGGAAATACACCATCGGCAACGGCCATGTCCCGTTTGTCGTCGAGGCGCCCATAAATGCGCCGAAGCATGGTTTCATAGACAGCCGGCAGAAAAATGCGATGGGGCTTCGGAACATAGCAGCGGAAACCGTCCAGGGTGGCCACGCGCCCCGCGGCGCTTTTCTCTTTGGTATAGGCCTCCGCAGGCATCAGGGCCACCTCGATAGCCGTTTCCACATACCCCAGGAGAAACGACGCTTTCTGTATATGGGTGTGATTACAGACGGCTTCGCCGAAAAGCTCTTCGATATTGGGAGTTCGGGGGACAAGGTTGTTATGTAAGAAACCGGCTATTCTATTGTTGACCCCAACGTTTCGATATTCCCTCAAAACCAGCCCCACTCCCCATTCGTACAGGGATGCGTAGGGCGCTGAGCGATAAAGGTGCGCCACACCGATCACCTTTCCGGAAGACAAGCGGGCCACAATGGAGTAGTAGCGACCTTCCGCATTGGCGGCAGTGAGGGCCTGGGGATCATAGAATAGTCGGAAGGGATAGCCCTCGCCATATACAGTCCGAAACAACTGAGCGATCCCTTCAGCATCTTCGGGTCGAAAAACATCTACGCTGAAGTCGTCTTTACTCTGCGGTGTTGTTTTATCGTTGCCTTGGTTCACTTGATAAGGAATATCATATTACCGTAACTTTACGCCACATAATATAGAGAGATGGTCATCTTTAGAATATAATTTTAATACCGTAAAGGATATAATTTGCAAATTATTGGGAGGTTGCGAATGGAGCTTTCAACAGAGCAAAAAGACATTGCAAGGGCCGCACGGGAGTTCGCCGAAAAAGAATTCAGGGATAGGGCAAAAGAATTTGATGAAAAGGAAGAGTTTGACCTGTCTATCTGGAGACGTGCTGCGGAAAACGGTTTTGTTGGCGTATTTATTCAGGAAGAATATGGAGGCGCAGGCCTTGGTTTTCTTGAGCATTCCCTAATATCGGAAGAATTCTGGCGAGTCGACCCCGGTTGCGGACATGCCGTGCTTTCCTGCACTTTAGGCGCCGAAATGATACAGGCCTTCGGAAGTGAGGGATTGAAGAAGAAATATCTTCCCCCTCTTGTAAAAGGAGAAGCAATCATGGGGGCTGCTATTACCGAGGCCGATGCGGGTAGTGATGTGGCAGGGATCATGACAAAGGCTGAAAAGAAGGGGGGTAAATATGTTATTAACGGATCAAAAACGCTTATTTCAAATGGGTCGATTGCAAACCATATTCTCCTTCTCTGTGTAACCGATCCCGATGAAGAAGATCCCCACAAAAGGCATAGCGCAATCCTCATAGATACGGATCAGCCTGGATTTGAAGCGAGGAAGACGCGCGGGAAATTAGGTATCAGGGCTTCCGATACCGCAGAGATTGCTTTGAATAACGTTGAGGCGCCGTATGAAAACCTTGTTGGAAAAGAAGGCCGCGGTTTCTATCAGTTTATGGATTTTTTTAACAAATCCAGGAACCATATAGCAGCACAGGGCGTTGGTGTTTCTCAGGGGGCGCTTGAGGCGGCAATATCCCATGTAAAGGGGAGGAAGGCCTTTGGCGGACACCTTTCTCATTTACAGGGAATACAGTTTGTCCTTGCAGAGATGGCAACGCGAATCGAAGCTGCAAGAGGCCTCTACTGGAGGGCGGCTTATTCTGTAGATAAAGGAAAGCCTGATCGGGCATTGATTGCTATGGCAAAATGGAATGCCGGCGATACAGCGGTGTATGTGACAAATCAGGCGTTGCAACTCCATGGCGGATACGGATATATCAGTGAATTTGATGTACAGAGGTTCTACAGGGATGCAAAAATCACAGAGATATACGAAGGTTCCAGAGAGGTCCAAAAAACAATTATTGCATCCGAACTGCTGAAAAAGGTTTTTTAGGGATTTGTCTAATTTTGGCTGCCGACTAAATAACTGCTATTCCAACATAAAACTACCCATTTCAATGGGTTGGTTTGGTCCGACCCGCATTGATAAGGGTCTTATAAAAATAGTTTGCTTATCCAAAGTCGTTTTAGAGCTCTTTTACTCGATGCGGATAGCGCCAAGGCTAAAGATGGTCCGTGCTCTTTCAATCGCATAATTCTGGACTTCTCTGGCCCAGCTGTCATATTTTTCTTTCAGCTCTCTTCCAGCCTCGGTCAATTGGTAACCTTCCTTTTTGCTCGCTACTTTTTCGACGAGTTTAAAGCCAAGGGCCTCCTCAGTCCTCTTAATTCTCCCCCATGCTCCCCGGTAGGATATATTGAGCTCAAGCGCAGCTTTCCTGAGAGATCCATGACGTTCTATTGCATCAAGGAGTTCGGTCCGCCCGGGCCCAAAGAAAGTGCCTTTACCGCTTCCAATCCATAGCCGCAGATTCACACTGAAAACAGGTCCGGACCAACATTTTTTGTCGTTATTCATAGCGCTGTTATGTTATCACACCTGAAATCTGCACTCCGCTATCACCAACCCGCAACACCTTAATCCAGCCATATGGGCGCGCAGCAATCTTGTAATAATGGCAGGTCAACGAATTGATCGTTAAATAATTGCCTCAAGATTTGTGCCTGGGAAGCTTTATTTTCGAATAAAACTCCTCAAGTCGCTGTACATCAACAGGATGGGAATAATCACCTAAATTCACGTGGGTCAAGGAGTCAAGCATTTCGTGAC
>CAYMTB010000329.1:0-3413 GCA_964393225.1 uncultured Syntrophorhabdaceae bacterium | reverse complement strand
TGTCTGGCAAAACCAGGCAAATTATGTGTTAAACGTCGATACTGCTACTCATTTTCTCAAACCTAATACGAGCCAATATTCAACATGGATTGATTTTATGGGAAGCATTACGATTAAGGGTCAATTTACGGACATAGGCGATGAAGTTGCAGTATTCGATGCCAGCGGGACAATAATAGGTCAATATCTTATTACTACACCAGGTCAATACGGGACTGTTGGCGGTGCTATGCATGTCTACAGAAGCGAAGCTGTCAGCTCCGGCAAACCTCTAACCTTCAAGCTGTGGGACAAGAGCGCAGGGATTGAATATCCTATGAGCAATCTAATACTCAGGCAGGGTACGCCAACCGGTTCGTTCATTGCATCCCCCATACCACCGGTCTGGACTGATAACGCAACCTATGCCCTTAATATAGAGGTTCCTCAGGGATCGGTTAACCAATTTGTAATCCCGTTAAATGCCGGCTGGAATTTTGTCTCCACGCCTATCCAGCCTACAGACCCGAAAATAGAAAGTGTTTTAGCCGGTGTGGGTGTAAACACTGTCTGGGCATACAACGGTCAAACAAAAACATGGAAGAAGTATAAAACATCGGCCACAAGCAATGAACTGACAACTATAGACGCCGGCGTGGGTTACTGGATTTACATGAATAGTGCTGCACAGCTTACCGTATACGGGACGGATGCCTCGCCTGCTATCAGGCTTTATGAAGGATGGAATCTCATCGGATACAACGGGGTCGATAATGCAGGTATAGAAACAAAGCTGTCAAGCATAGCGGAAAGCTGGTCTATTATATGGAACTGGCAGAATGGCATCTGGAAGCTTAACGGAAACTCCAACCCGATTATCCCATTCCCATCCATATTTTCCTCGAAGACCCTTACGAAATTAAACAGGGGCAAGGCATATTGGGTGAAGGTTAAGGCTGCCGCAGACTGGCAGCAGTAAAAAGCGAAAGGTGAAAGGTGAAAAGTGAAGCGGAGATGTTTGATGAAGGCAGCGTGGAGCAAACATCTAATCATCTATAAACGTGACCCCTTGACCCCTTTGACTTAATGATGGTATAAGCACTAACATAATTTTTGTAAGTTGTTGTTAGTTATATAGATGCTCTCCTTAGTTGTAGGGCAACCCCTTTAATGTGGGGCAACAATACAGCAGTAGTCATTGCAGGGGTGTGGTTGCATGGGAAAAATAAAATTAGGCAAGATCAGCAGACTTAGTTTATACATCTTCTGTCTTGCTTTGTCCGTTATCATCTGCACTGAAAAGGCATTTGCAATCGGTGATCTCCTGACTGTCACAAAATCGGGGACAGGGAGTGGTACCGTTACGAGCGGTGATACAAATATTAATTGCGGTGTTACATGCAATGCATTCTATAATGAAGGCGTAAACGTTATCCTTACCGCCACCCCTGCAGCGGGTTCCATATTTCTCGGATGGTCAGCAGTGGAATGCCCCGGGACAGACACCACCTGTACTGTCTCTATGGGTACCATCAATAGCGTCACCGCAAATTTCAAGAGTCTCGTAGGTTACGTTACTTACGGCCAACCAGGAGCAAGCGGACGGAGTGTGGCCATACAACCTGATGGGAAAATGGTTGTTGTTGGGGATAACAATAATAATGATACTATTTATATCGCCCGATACAATACTGACGGCTCTCCCGACACGGGCTTCGGCGAAGGCGGCGTGGCGACGTATTACTCCTCAAATAACAACGTGAATGCTTATGGGTTAGCAGTAGATGGAAATAATAATATCATTGTCGTTGGGAGAAAAGGCTATACGGTTTGGCTTTGCGGTGATGGTTGTTTCCCTTTCACGAAATACTACCCCTTCATACTGAAGTACAAGGTCAACGGCACACTGGATGCCGGTTTCGGCACAGGCGGGGCAAAAGACACTTATCCCGATCTGGAAGGGGAAGCGAGGGCAGTGGCGGTTCAGCCTAATGGGAATATCGTTACGGTAGGATATAAACCGCCTGTCGGCACCTATAATGGATATACCGAGTCTGACAGTTCACTGATTATGAGATTTAACGCCAACGGGTCTTTGGACACAGGTTTCGGGCCGAGCGCAAACGGCATCATCACTTATGGTCCCTCTTACATATGTGAAGGCGACTGTTACGCCGACAGTCGTGCAAATGGCGTGGCTATCGACGGGAACGGCAACATCTTTGTTGCAGGATATTCAGCCTACTTTGGCAACTACGATGTCATGCTGCTGAAGTACGACTCGGCTGGCAATGCCGTCTCAGACTTCGGCCAGAGTGGAGTCGCTTCTTACGATGGAGGCACTTACAGCAATGATTACGGAAATGCAATAGCCCTCCAGTCGGATGGGAAGATCGTTGTTGTGGGATATAACAGCATATCGAGCTTGTACGGCACCCTCACCGCAAGATTCAACGCCGACGGTACGTTGGATTCCGACCTTTTTGGGTCCGGCGGCGCCGTCACCTATCCTGGGATTGACAATAGAGCCACCGGCGTGGCTGTTGATCCTAACGGCAACATTATCGTTACGGGTTATACGAAAGTCGGATCAGTCTATAATAATATGCTGACCTTAAAATACGACTACTTAGGTACGCCAGATGCCGGTTTCGGAACGGGCGGAGTGAAAACTTTCAGCAAGGACGGCTATAATGACTACGCTTTCGCTGTGGCCTTCGATCCCAGCGGAAATATAGTCGTTGTTGGCGAAACCAGTAACGGCGACAGTATTGATATGATAACAATCAGGTATGGGGCCAACGGAGTATTGGACAACGGCTTTACCCAGCACTATGCACTGACCGTTTCTAAAACAGGTACCGGCTCGGGTACTGTAACAAGCTCTCCCAGCGGCATCAACTGCGGAGATACATGCTCGATTGCCTATGATGTAAGCCCGACCGTTTCTGTCATACTCGATGCAAGCCCTGCCGCAGGGTCGATCTTCATAGGCTGGTCAGGGGACTGCTCGGGAACAGGCTCGTGCAGCGTCACGATGGACAGCAGCAGGAATATTACTGCCACGTTCAAAAGCATTGTGGGATATGTGACCTATGATAGCGGCAGTGGTCTGAACGATGAAATCTTGGCGATGGCCGTCCAGCAGAACGGCAAGATTGTCGCGGCAGGTTACAGAAACACCGTTTCAGGAGCTACCGACATCCTGTTGTTGAGATATAACCTGGACGGGTCCCTTGACACAGATTTCGGGACAGGTGGCAAGGTCACTTACAGAAATAAAAACCTCACTCAGAACCTTGATTACGCTAACGGAATCACCATTGATCCCAGCGGCAACATCATAGTCACGGGGTCTACGTATAATGGCTCTTACAGCAGCTATGATATTATCGTCCTGAGGTACAAATCCAATGGCTTGCTTGATACGGAAT
>CAYMTB010000328.1:0-3413 GCA_964393225.1 uncultured Syntrophorhabdaceae bacterium | reverse complement strand
AGTAACAAGATGTCCTCTCGCCCACGCAACAACATATCTGGACCCTTCCAGATACAAGCCGGTAGGAGAAGGTGTTGATAGTTCCATCAAAAAGCCACTAACCAATTAAAGTTAGTGGTTTTTTTTGTCTGGGATATATTTTTTGCAATATAATTTATACCTGACACGGAGAACTCATCAATAAAAGGCTACCCACATTGCATTCTCGTTGTGGGCCGGGATCTGAACGCGGCTAAGCTGGCACTGTATCCAAAGGCAGAAACAAGGTTAACGGTTTATTGGCTATATCGAGAAAGCCATGGTATCGATAAAAACCTGCAGCCGTATTGTCCTTGGCATCGACCACCAGTGCATAGGCTGCAATCTCAGAAAGAACCACACGTTTGAGAGCATCGGCCAGCAGCGCTCCACCGAGTCCCTGGCCCCTGAACCCCTGATCGACGGCAAGTCGCCCCATTCGCACCACAGGAACGGTAGGATAGCGGGGCAGCTTCTTTTTGTATTTCATGGGCAAATCATCGAGATACACACTCGCCGATGCAAGCGTGTAGTATCCAGCGATGTGATCCTTAGCCGAAATCGCTACAAAACACGCGGTAACGTTTTTTCTTATGTCCTGAGTAACTTGTTTCCGAAAATAATCGTCAAGCGGTTTGGATCCGCTATTAAACAAATCTCTGTCGTGGTCTTTGCCGAGTGGTATTATCCGAAACGGTTTCTCAATCATTCGGCAATCAGTTTGCGGTGACGGGCAAAGGCACGTTTCAATGCGGGAGCAGCCTCGGGAGGCGTAATGAGGGCCTGGGCAAAACGTTCCTGGTCGGCAAGGGATAGCCTGATAATTTCCGTTCGTTCGATGGCATTTTGGGCAGCCTCCTGAACAGCAGTAACAATGAAGTCAGTCATGGTAAGATTTTGCAGCTCGGCAGCACGCTTAAGGGTAGTATGTAGTTCTTTGCTGATACGCGCTTCAAGACGCGCAGTATTTGAATTCATTTACACCTCCTTGTAATCCAAGGCTCTTTACAATACTATACGGCATTTAGCCGTACATGTCAAGAATTAAATTGTTTGTGGTTTATTTCAACACCTTATACTACCGGCTTGTTCCAGATACCCCTCTTTCTTTTTGAAATTGTCTGCAAGGCCATTTGCAATATCCCTTGCGGCAGAAGGTTTTTCTGCAATACACGAGTATTCTTTTTGCCATACTTTACTTTCCTTTTTTTAAATGAAGTTTATCAAGCATATCTTTACAATCTGTCACAGTTCCATTATAGCGCCGCCGCCAGCCTTTTTATATCCCCTTTATCTAACCTCTTTTGTTCTACGAGACCTTTTCGCCCAACTCAGGTTAATACAGATTAAAGGGGCGGTGGAAGTTGACCAGGCTTTTTTGCTTTCCGGTGTTATTTACAGGCTTTGATATTCTTTTCCCGTTGGTACATCTTCGCGAATTCTTCATTGCTCAGTGATTTGCACTCGGGGCAGACCCAAAATTCACGAAGACAACCACTTGTGTATTTCCTGGTGTCCTCAATAAGCCTGTATGCTTCTCCCACATCTTCCCCGCACAAATCGCATAAAGCATTGAAGCGGCTCCACCCGTAAGATGAATTGTCAAGCAACTGCCCCATTTTTTCGTAGCAAAGCTCGTTGACCTCAACACGCAGAAAATGGCTGAACGGGATAATATGGTAACGGCTCGTGTCGAGGGTAAAATCTTTCTTGTAAAGATAGACATATGACTTGTTTTCACTGTCATCACTATCATCGTCGAAATATCCCAGCCTCCCGGCATGCTCCCCATGCGTTATTACGACCACCCCATACCTGGCATGGATTGTCCTTTTGTCGTGTTTATAGATCATTTTTGCCTTCCTCCTTACATTGTTAATGTCTGTGTAACAGGGATTTACCGACGCATTTGCCGTTCAAGTTCCCGAAGCATCAGGTAGGCATCAGCAATCATGCTCATGTCCTTCCTGTACATCCCTCCGCTTAACGCCGTGAGGATTGTCAGCATCCACTCTTCATTAAGTACGGGCCCGCCGTCGCAGTTGTCCATGACCGCCAATCTCTTTTCGGCTTCAGCGATCAATGTCTTGTATTCCTCGTCACCCTCAAACATCGGTTCAAACAATTTTTCCATGAGACCTCCTCTTATTTTTGGTTTATTTTTTGGCAATCTTATCATTTTCCGACACAAGCCTTGTCCAAAATCATTGCTGAAATTCCTTCTTCTTTTGCCGGTTTCCAATCAGTGTTGAATGATGTTGAATCAATAATTGTTGTTTGGCCATAGTAAAATGACTGGCAGATGTGATAACGGAAGTTCACTTGTCAGGGGTCACGCTGACTTCCCTTGGGTTCAGTCCATATTGATTTTCGCCGGGTTTACTGTCTTGTGCCATGAAGACATAAAACACAATAATACCAATGATGGGAACCAGAGAAAAAATCACCCACCAGCCGCTGCGGTCAGTGTCATGAAGTCTCCGGATCGATGCGGCTATGATTGGCATTAATAAGGCCAAGACATAGCCGCCGCTCAAAAACCAGATACCGGATTCGGTCAGGTAACTGCCTGTCACAAGGTCTAAGACGCCAAGTACAATGGTGATGATGATGTTTAACAAGGTGAAATACCAAAACTCTTTCCGCCTTGCTCTTCCGCTAAAACCCGTATAATTTTTCAGGACTTCGCAATACCATTTCACAATCTCCACAATCTTCTCCTTTTTTAAAGGGAAAACAAATCTTCATCTTATGAATTTGTATTACTTCTTTGACCATCGGGAATTAATACAAATTCAAATAATTAAAACATACAGAGGGAGGGAGGCTCATGAGTAAACAAAGAAATATTTCAGAAATATTTCAGAGGGGTTTCATAACAGCCATCCTTGTAGTTTTAGTATACCCTTTGGTGGTATATGCTGCTAATTCGTCAGATTTTATGGGAAAGGTAATAAGAATCACAGATGGCGACACCATTCATGTTGTCCCCGATGACCGAAACCGATATCCTCTCGATTCAAAGTATCGTAAGACTGGTTTCGTCCCGGTCCGTATGAGAGGCGTAGACTCACCGGAAAAAAACCAGGAATACGGACCGGAAGCGGAAGCTAAGCTCGCATCCCTGGTTTTACAAGAGACCGTCTCGGTTGTCTTTAAGGATATGGACCATCACGGCAGGGTTGTCGGCTATGTTTTTCTCGATGGAAGTAATATCAACCTTGAAATGGTTGAATCGTGATATGCCTGGGCGTATATGCAATCCGTCGACAAAGCTTATGTCTCGGAGTTCTGCAACGTTGAGCAACGGGCGCTAAAGGAACGAAAAGGACTTTGGAAGCAATCGAATCCGACCCCTCCCTGGGAGTGGAGAAAAAGTGCAAAAATAATTGAAC
>CAYMTB010000327.1:0-3444 GCA_964393225.1 uncultured Syntrophorhabdaceae bacterium | reverse complement strand
GACCATATCAGCAACCAGCTAAATTTATTCGACTAACGTTGGGACAGCAGTGATAATAATTGACTTTAAAACGGAATTAACAGCTCTGTAGATGAGTAGCATCCTTGCTGGTCGGGATTTTAATCGCAATCCAATGGAGAAGAACTATGAAAAGAAATTTTTTGAGAAATATTTCTATTCTTGTCCTTGTTTTTTTATTTTCTACACCAGTATTTGGTCAACTATCTCAGAGCCCTCCCGCTCCCTCACCGGTAGTTTCGAAGCAGGTTGAGCCTAACATCTATGTGTTCACCGGCGGACGAGGTGCGAATACTGGTGCATACATCGGCGAAAAGGAAGTCCTGCTTATTGACTCGAAACAGGATTCATCATCGGTTGCGCAGGTGCTCGCGGCAATCAAGAAACTAACGAACGCCCCGGTTACCCGCCTTGTGAACACCCATGCAGATGCTGATCATGTGTTCGGCAACCGGTTTCAGCCCGCGGGCGTCATATTTATCGCGCACGAGAATTGCCTGAAAGAGTTCTTCGTCCCCTCCATGAATGGCACCCCATCCGATTGGAACAACCCGGCGCTCAAGGCATTCCTGCCCTCAGTTATCTTCAAGGATAGAATGGAACTGCAGATCGGCACGAAGCGTGTCCAGATTTATCATTTCGGAATAGGTCACACTACCGGAGACACGGTAGTGTATTTTCCGGATGAGAAAGTGGCGTTTATCGGCGACCAAATATTTACCACCCGAGTGCAGCTTATTCATGCCTACAAGGGCGGGAGCTCGTTTGGCGAGGTGGCGGCACTGGAAAAGATGCTCTCTACCATAGATGCCCAGAAATTTGTCTGCGGGCACAATGATGTGATCGATCGCGCTGCGGTACAGAACCATATTAGCCAGATGAAAGCCCTGCAGGAGAAAGTGCTCAATCTCAAAATGAAAGGCCAGAGCATGGAGGAGGTGCAGAAACAGTTCAAACAGAACCAATCAGTGCTGGTTCAGACGATTCATAGCGAAATAAAATGAGGCTGGGGTTAACCTTATGAAAGTGAGAGCTTTAAGCGGAAGTCAAGAAAAGAATGGAATACTGCAACGTTATTGAAACATGCCCTTTATGGTGCAGCGTCCAAAGGAGCTGACGCTGAGCTGATACATCTTTATGATTACAATTACGAGGGCTGTATAAACTGCTTTGCATGTAAGCTTAAAGACGATAAAAGCTCTGAATCTGCTGGTTCGGAGATTTTGAAAAATCTAAAGCAGCTTTTTTATCCAATCCTTCCTTGTTTATTGTGTTCATTATAATCCCAACTAAAGAATTTACACCCCCTCATATTCCTTAATCTGCCTTCTTTTTTTTATGCTAATCCAAAATGCTAACACAGCACCGATGGTTAAGATGGAGATCAGCATATAGAGAGTAAACAGGCTCGAACCAGCCAGGACAGTGGTCGCCATCAACGGGCCGACGCCCATTCCGGCGAACCGCGCCGAATTGAGAAAACCGATCCCCGCACCGCCCAGTCCGGAGGCAAAATTGGCCATTACCAAGGGAAGGACGGCGGCAATAACTCCGGTCTGGAGCATCCGGATTACCGTAAAGCTGACGACTCCCTGAGAAAAAAACAGCAGGGTCTGGAAAAGGGCTGCGGCCAGGCACACCCCGGCAATCACCCCGGCCAGCTTACCCGTGGGGGTCAGGCGGCTGATCGAATAGCTGCCGATGATAGCCGTCACCGTATAGCCCATCATGATGAACCCTGCTGTTTTCAGTGCGCTCTCCCCTGCCAGACCGAACCCATCGAGGATATGTGGCAGGATGCTCGGCAGGAAATTCAGGTGGATCGTCGCGATGAGGATTAAGGCCCACCCCCACAGGATGCCACGACTCAGAGGGATCTTCCGGCTTTGGCCCGTCTCCTTCCTGTCTATATCGGCCACGTATATCTGGCATAACAGCAGGCAAACACCGACTAAGACAAAAGAGAAGATGAAAGGGCTCCGGTATCCAAGATGTGCAGCCAGATAGGCCCCGACGGGCGGCCCCAGCAACTGCCCGGCGGTCATGGAATTCTGATACAGGCTCAGGTTACCGGCCAGCCTATCCCGAGACGATATCTCTGAAATCATGAAAAGCCCGATAGTAGAAGCACCGCCGAGGGCACCTTGGACTAGGCGCAGTCCCAAGAGCAGAGGGAGATTGGCCGTAAACCCCATGAGAAGAAAGATGATTGCATTGGAAAGAAAGGTCCATTGAAAGAGCGCCTTGGGACGGAACTTTGCGGTCAGACCTCCCCAGAGAGGTGCCGCCGCCGCAGCGATGAAAGAATTGAGCCCCATGATTAAGCCGATCCAAAGCATTGTTTCATGAGGGGTGTAGGGACTGACACGGATGATATAGAAGGGCATGAACGACATGACGACGTTGAAGCAAAACGCCAGACCGAACTGGGACATGGCAATGGAAAATACACCTTTGAACGCGTCGGGCCCGGACATATTTGTTTTCAAAACAAACCCCTTTTATAGATTCTCAATCCTTTATCAGAATATTCCTCTTCGATTCAAGACCGTACATGGCGTCTTTCCACAATAACCTCGATCATTTTACTTGATACTACAGCGTGGATAGTGAAATTGAACGCATTAAGCAGCTTTCATAATTCCTGGCGAAGGCAGTTTAAGGATCGGTAAGAACAAGATCCCGACTTTATTAATATTTGATCAAAATCAGACTTACTGGCAACTAATGATGATTTCCTCTGGTAAACATGAATACTCTTGAGTTACATACATCATCAATGCTTTGATATAAAATTTCACCGTGCAAAAACTTCCATTGCTTATTATTTTCATATTCCCCGTCCATTCCCGCTGCAAAGAAGACCTTGTTTTTCCGGAAATGGTTCTATATAATGACGCTCAACATTCAAAGAGGCAGGTTCACAATGTTTTGGCTGCGCGAGCGGGTCGTACCCCATGTTTTGAAGATATTGCTGTTGTTCTTTATCGTGGCAGCGGCAACGGTGGACGACATCGCGGCGCACAATATTTTCTATAAAGCTAGCCCCACCCTTATCCAATCATTGAACAATGATGATCCGGGAGATTCCAAGCGTCATACTTGGAAGACACCTAACCTTGTCTCGAAAAATGGTAATGAATATTATCTGCCCCATCTCATTATCAAGACCTATCTTGATCAGGCGAGCAGGCTTTTGATTCCTGCCACACCTGCAATATTTTTCCAACCAGACCGGGCACCCCCAGTTTCATCTCTATAGTTTGTTCCTTTACCTTTTCGTAACCTCTTGAGAAGTTATTGCATCGGCCGTCATAGACCGGTTTTGAGAAAACGCCTTCGGCAAGATAAGTGGTTTTGTCAATGGGTCTCTGACTTGGCAACAAATGAGGTAAACTGCCATGGATGAATCCACGATGACGATTC
>CAYMTB010000326.1:0-3444 GCA_964393225.1 uncultured Syntrophorhabdaceae bacterium | reverse complement strand
TTGAGGAAATTGAGAAAAACAAAGGCATACTCTATGATGAGAAGGTGGTGGAGGTATGTATCAAATTGTTCAGGAAGAAGGGGTTTGAGTTTGAGTAGCGTTTAATCCATCATAATGTCGGAAAATGGGAAGGATAAATGAACAATCTCCGCAAGCAGGCAGAAAAGATATTCACTGAAAATCTGAAAGAAAACCTTGAACAGCTTTCCCCTGATGAAATACAAAGACTCATCCATGAACTGCGTGTCCACCAGATAGAGCTTGAACTCCAGAACGAGGAACTGCAAAGGCTCCATCTTGAAGCGGAGGAATCCAGAAACCGGTATGCCGACCTCTATAACTTCGCCCCTGTGGGGTATCTGACAGTCAATGATAAAGGGATGATTAAGCAGGCTAACCTCACCTGCGCATCCATGCTCGGGATAGAAAGGGGCAGGCTGCTTAAGTTATCTATATCGTATCTGATTGCCACCGAAGACCGTGATATGTATTATCTCCATCGCAGGAAGATACTCGAAACAAAAACCCTGCAATCCTGCGAACTGCATATGCAGAGGAAGGATAATACACAATTCTATGCCCACCTTGATTGCGCCCCTGACCTGGATGAAAAAGGTGATGTGACCCGGATCCATATCATAGTGACCGATATCACAGAGCATAAGCAGACCGAGGAGGCGCTGGAGGAGAGCAAGGAGCGCTTTAAAAGCCTGTATCAGGAAAGCCCCATCCCGACATTCACCTGGCAGAGAAATGGAGGCGACTTCATCCTTGTCGATTTTAACCGCGCAGCAATTCAAATCACCGGCGGCAAAGTCGGCGACCATATCGGAGACAGTGCCGAGGAACTATATAAAAATAGACCGCAGGTCCTCAGTGACATTAATCTTTGCTTCCGGGAACGGTCCACGTTGAGACGGGAAATTACTTCCTGGCACTTCGCACCGGGCAGACACCTGTTTGTGCATTATGGTTTCATTCCTCCGGACCTGATTATTGTCCATGTGGAGGACCAGACAGACCGCAAGCGGGCGGAGGAAGCGCTTAATGAAAGTGAAGAAAAATTCCGATCTATCAGTACATCAGCGCAGGATGCGATTGTCATGATGGACAATGACGGAAGCATCACCTACTGGAATGAAGCAGCAGAAAAGATATTCGGCTATGCCTCCGGTGAAGTTGTGGGGAAAGAACTCCACGCGCTCATTATGCCTCAAAAATACCACCAGTCCGTCACAAAAGGGTTGGAACATTTTCAGAAAACAGGGAAGGGTAATGCTGTCGGGAAAACACTGGAACTCTCAGCCCTCAGAAAGGACGGGACAGAGTTCCATGTTGGACTGTCCCTCTCTGCAGTACAGTTGCAGAACAAGTGGTCTGCAATAGGCATTATACGCGACATCACCGAGCGCAAGCGCCTTGAAGAGCAGCTCCGCACCATGTCCCTCACAGATGAGCTCACAGGCTTATATAACAGAAGGGGGTTCTTCACCCTTGCCCAGCAGCAGATGAAGGTAACAGAGAGGACAAAGAAAGACATGCTCCTCTTCTTTACTGACCTGGATAAGATGAAACAGATTAATGATACACTGTGTCACCAGGAAGGAGATAAGGCCCTTATCGAGATTGCAGCCATCCTCAAAGAGGCATTCAGGGAATCGGATATCATAGGCCGTGTGGGAGGGGATGAGTTTGCCGTCCTCGCAATAGACACAACCGACGAAACCAGAGAAGTCCTCATGAAACGTCTGCATAATTACCTTGATGATTACAACAGGCTCGAAGGAAGAAACTATCATCTCGCTTTAAGCATAGGTATAGCGCACTATAACCCCGAAACCCCATCAACCATTGATGAGCTTATGGCCCAGGCAGATACACTGATGTATGAGGAGAAGAGGAACAGACAGCGTTAAAGCTATCAAGCTCATTGTCATTGTGTTTTTATAATCTTTGCTTTTGCCTGCATTTGCCGAGCGAAGCGGGCGGCAAAAAAGGTATTTTCCTGAAACCGACCGGGCACATCATAGACAATAAAAAATAACGTCTATGTAAATTTACAAGGCAATTTTATTGATTACGAATTGCGGCATTTTACGTTTCACGTTTCACGTTTCACGGAATTCAAATAAAGGGGAGGAAATAATATGGCCACAAAGAAAACAGTTGAGAGTCCAGAATTTTTATACCTGCCTCTGGAAAGTATTATTGTGGAGGAACAGATCCGCTCAGGCATCGATACGGAGAGTGATTCCTTTAAGGCCCTCGTGGAGTCTATTAAAGACCGGGGGGTCTTACATTCCGTAATTCGTAATTCGTAATTCGAAAGTAGTGGTTAGACAATCGGGTGTCGGGTAGTTGCCACAACCCAAAACTACTCTACGCTCCACGCTCTATGCTCTCCGCTCATCCTCCCATGGATCAGGCGAAAGGGATATTGGCATATATTCAGGCGAAACACCCTGATAAGGCGTATGATGTAGCCGGGGTGATGACTGAGCTTATAAGTTATGATCGGTCATCCGATTATGCTTCCGAGGAACTCTCCGCAACATTTGCGGAGATTCTTAAAATCTCTGGAAAATCAACAAAGACGCTGTTTAACGGGCTTTCGCTTTTAAAACTCCCCGATGAGATTAAGGCTGCTATCCGGCAAGGAAATCTCCCAGTTTCCCGGGGATATCTCTTTGCCGCAAACCTCGATTGCCCTGACCTTAGAAACAGTGTTGAGTTTTGAGTGTTGAGTGTTGAGTTGAACCCACACACAAATACTGACACAGAGGGCCATCTCAAAGCAGCATCAGCTATTTTGTCTGTTTTAACTTAAAACTTAAAACTTTTAACTTAAAACTTCCTTAAGACGGGCCTTTCAAAATACACAAAGCCTGACCTTGTGACGCTTCTTGATGAACTGCATGTTTCCTGTGCTTTAGTGGAACTGCGGATACCGATTGCCCCGGAACATCCGCCGGAGAAGAAAAAGCCCCCGCAGGTGTGAAAATGAGGGTTCAAGGGGCCAAGGGTTCGAGGGTTCGAGGGTTCGAGGGTTCGAGGGCGAAGAACAGGTGAACGGGGAATAGTAAATGAAAACCAAAAACATTGAACATTGAACTTTGAACAGCTTTTTGCAGGCCGTACGGTTTAACTCTGCCGAAGGCAGGACAAGGTGAAAGGGGTCGAGGGGTAGTGATGATATAAAACTGAACGCTCTACGCTGAACGCTATCCGCTAAGTTGAGAGACGGCATTATTGTAAATAGTGAATGGTATCCAAAATGAGACGAGGGGAAGGCGACATCCACAACCGCTCGTTTCTTCCTGTATCCACACAGACAACCTTTTAACTTTCATAGCAGCTTTCGCATGGCAATAAATATTCATTGTTTACTTTTGCTGTTTCTCTGCTATAATCAAATATAGATATGTTGATAGAGACAACATAATA
>CAYMTB010000325.1:0-3458 GCA_964393225.1 uncultured Syntrophorhabdaceae bacterium | reverse complement strand
CTATTTTTCACCTCATAATTTAAGGGTTCGAGGGTTCGAGGGTTCGAGGGTTCGAGTAATATTCGCTTGACCCCTTGACCCCTTGACCCCTTGACCCCTATTTTTTATTACTCTACTTTTACCTGTGCGCTTACTTCTTCGAGTTGTTTTTTGATATTTGCGGCCTCGTCTTTAGAAACACCTTCCTTAACCGGTTTTGGCGCGCCCTCAACAAGGTCTTTCGCTTCCTTGAGACCAAGGCTTGTGATGGCCCTGACTACTTTTATTACCTGTATCTTCTTCTCTGCTTCATATCCAGTTAGAATAACATTAAATTCTGTCTGTTCCTCAACTGGTGCCGCTTCCTGAGCCGGTGCCGCCTGGCCGCCCGCCTGGGCTGCCATCATAGGCATTGCTGCCGAAACGCCAAATTTGTCCTCAAGGACTTTAATAAACTCAGAGAGTTCAAGAACTGTCATGTTCTCGATAAACTGTACCACGTCTTCTTTTGTAACGCTCATTCAATACCTCCTTCAGGCTTGTTCTTTTTGAATTTTAATAGCATTCAATGTCATCATCAGCTTGCTTACATTTCCAGAAAGCACATACAGAAGTCTCTGGGGTGTCCCCTGGAGTAAACCCATAAGCCTTGCAATAAGTATCTCTTTTGAAGGTACCGTAGCAAGCCTGAGTATCTCTTCAGTGTTTAAAGTCTGTGTACCCAGAAAGCCCGCCTTAAGCTTCAGCAGGGGCATATCTTTAGCTAAACCTGCCAGCACCTTGGCAGCGCTTGTAGGGTCCTTGTATATACAAACAATTGCATTTGGACCTGTAAACTTGTCCCGTATTGCTTCTGCTTTTGTTCCTCCCGACGCGATTTTCAAAAGGCTGTTTTTCACTACGCTGAACTCAACATCCACGTTTCTCAATTCTTTTCTTAAACGCGTAATTTGAGCCACGTTCAGCCCGCTGTATTCCGCGAGAAACATGGAATTCATCCGTTTGAGCTTTTCACCCAATTCCGCAACTACTGTCTTTTTTTTCGCTCGTTCCAATGGTTTTCATCCCTCCTTTCTTGTAATATATGGAAAGTCAGGGAGACTAAGATTCTCTAAAGCCTCGGCAGGCTGTATTCGTTTAATGGTGCCCGGGCACCACACCTGCTGTCTCCGACTTCTTCCCTATTTGGTTAAATTCCTCACATAAATCGGGTCAATTTTTATCCCGGGGCTCATCGTTGTGCAAACGGCCATCCCTTTTATATAAGTACCTTTACTTGAAGATGGTTTCAATCTGATAACGGTTTCGAGGAGTGAATTGATATTTTCCAGTATCTTTTCCTTGCCAAAGCTTATTTTACCGACCGGGGCGTGTAGATTTCCTGCCTTATCAACCCTGAATTCAACTCTTCCAGCTTTCATCTCTTTCACGGTTTTGGCAATGTCAAAAGTAACAGTTCCAACCTTAGGGTTCGGCATTAGGCCTCTTGGGCCCAGTATTTTTCCAAGTTTACTGACCGCCCCCATTATATCCGGGGTAGCGATCGTCTTATCAAAATCCATCCATCCTTTTTGTATCTTCTCAATAAAGTCCTCAGCCCCGACATAATCTGCGCCGGCTTCCTGGGCCTCTTTTTCCTTCTGTCCTTTTGCAAAAACAAGTATTTTTACCTGTTTGCCCAGCCCGTTTGGCAGCGCGACGCTCCCTCTCACCATCTGATCGGCGTGCCTCGGGTCAACACCAAGCCTCAGCGCCACTTCTACAGTTTCATCGAACTTTGCATAGGTAACTTGCGGCAGGATACCAAGGGCTTCTTCCATATCATAACGTTTCTCCCTGTCTATCTTGTTTCTTGCCTCAGCATATTTCTTTTTTGTGTTTGCCATGTACGTTACTCCTTTGCTTAATAGCGGATAGCGGATAGCGGATAGCGGATAGTAAAAAAGATTTTCCTTTTCCCTCTACGCTCTATGCTGAACGCTCCACGCTGAATTATCATCCTTCTACTACTTCGATACCCATGCTCCGCGTACTACCTTCTATGATCTTTATTGCACCTTCCATGTCTTTCGCGTTTAGATCCTGCATCTTGAGCAGCGCGATTTCTTTGATCTGTGATTTTGTTATGCTTCCGGCAACCTCTTTCTTTGGATTATTAGCGCCTTTTGCCAATTTAGCCGACCTTTTAATTAAAAAAGTTGCAGGGGGTGTTTTCGTTATAAAAGTGAATGTTCTGTCCGAAAAGATAGTGATCAGAGCCGGGATTATTGTGCCTTCCTGACCCTTTGTCCTCTCATTAAAGGCCTTGCAAAATTCCATTATATTAACACCATGCTGGCCAAGAGCCGGTCCAACAGGGGGTGAGGGGGTAGCCTGACCGGCTTGTAACTGCAATTTCACCATAGCCACAACTTTTTTTGCCATTTCCTGACTCCTTTACGTTTTCTCTATCTGAATAAAATCAAGCTCCACAGGTGTGGTCCTGCCGAAAATATTGAGAAGTACCTTCACCTTCCCCTTTTCGGGTTTTGTCTCCTCAACGCTCCCTGTAAAGTTGGTAAAAGGTCCTTCAGTGACCTTAACATTATCGCCTTTCTCAAACCGTATCTTTGGTTTGATTTTCCCTTTCCCCTCCTGAATAGCAAAGAGTATTTCGTCTACCTCTTTTTCCGGCAAGGGAGGGGGGTTCATTTTGTCATAACCGACAAAACCCGTTACCTTTGGTGTGTTTCTCACAAGGTACCATGTATCATTATTCATAACCATGTTCACAATAATATAACCAGGGAAAACCGTTCTCTGTGATTTCTTTACCTGGCCTTTTACCCGCTCCATGATTATCTCTGAAGGAACGATAATGTCGCCGAAATAATCATCCATTTTACTATTTTTTATATTATCTTCAAGATTCTCTCTTACCTTCTGTTCATAACCTGAATACGTATGGACTACGTACCATTTCTTTTCCATGTCTCTTTCCGTCTGATTATCCACGTAATAACACCTGTATGATCTTAGCCAATCCCACGTCCACAATCCCAAGGAATATTGCCGCTATTACAACTGTTATCAAAACGATATAAGTCCCCTTCATGGCATCATTCTTTGATGGCCAAGTGACCCTTTTCGTCTCCAGATATACCTCTCTGAAATATTCCTTAATCTTATCCAGCTTACTTTTAAAATCCATATTTTCTCCAAAATATACAGGCCAGGAGGGATTCGAACCCCCAACACCCGGATTTGGAGTCCGGTGCTCTATCCGTTAGAGCTACTGGCCTTTTTTATTTTGTTTCCCTGTGTGCAGTATGTCTCTTGCAAGATTTACAAAACTTCTTGATTTCGAGACGGTCTGGCGTCTTTTGTTTGTTTTTCGTAGTCGTATAATTCCTGTTTTTGCATTCTGTACATGCAAGCGTTATAAGTTGCCTCATCTTCTTCCCCTCTTACTCTATTATCTCAGTCACAACGCCGGCACC
>CAYMTB010000324.1:0-3473 GCA_964393225.1 uncultured Syntrophorhabdaceae bacterium | reverse complement strand
CTAAAAAAGAGCGTGGCCGCTGTCAAGCATATATAAAATATTGCTGCGGATATCCTTGGACAGGTGTCAGGGCATACACTGTTCACTGCCATACGAAAACCTCCGGATTTTCTACTGCATTGTAAATTTAAGCATTAATACAACTGCAAGGCGGGTCTTATGCAAGGAGGGTTATATCTTGCAGGGAAGCATTCAGCTTTGATTCTCATGCTCCTTTTCTTAATTATACTGCAATGTTAATTAATTTACAAGTTAAAGCTCTGTATAAAACTACTTATGCCGTACGTAACCTTCATATTGAAAGAGTATATCAAAAGCACAGTTACAGGAGCTTAAAAAAAGGTTTTCGCCAATTATTATTTCAAGATAGTCAATTATTGGAAATTGGCAAATGTGCTTATCGTTGTCAGAAGGTTATCTTAAAAACTGAAGATTACGGGGGTAATTTCACCTGCCGAGGTTGACTACCTGGTCCCCCAGTTGCGAGTCCGGACTGTAATTAGTGCATAAGGGAATATCCAAAAAAGCGTAAGAAAGGAAAAATAGGCATACAGAATCCCATACAAAAAAAGCCATGAGCGTTCGGTATACAAATAATAGATCATGTTCAATGATGAGAAGAAACCCATTACGCAGAACAGCCTGAGAATAGTGACCGGATCATTTACTGAAAGGGTCGCGAAGAGAACAAGGCTTGCCCAGCCTATCGGATAACGCATGTTCGTGATGAAGACATCCACCAGCGAAATTAACCTGGACCAGAAGGGTCTTTTCCACACGATTCGTGCAAAATGGATCGTTTCACGCACGTGACTTCTATCCCACCGAAGGTACATCTTGCACAGCTTCTGGTATGTCCAGGGCACCACGGTGTGTACAATGCCTGTTCGCTGGTAAACTGAGTCATAACCCAGAGATAGAATGTAATTTGTCAGGGATCGATCTTCGCCGTAGGTGCATCGTGCCCCAAGGAATCTTTGATTCATCCAGGGTTCGAGTACCTGCCGCACAGCCGAAGTCCGGTATGCAGCAAGAGCACCAGGGCAACAGTAAACAGTACCGTACGTAGATTGCACGGCCCGCAAAAAGTCAAAGGACAACACAAACCGTACTTGCAGCATCCTCGGGATAATGCCCTGGGCCTGATTATAGACAAGGACTTTTCCAGCCACTGCTCCTATTCGTGAATCCCGGAAAGGCCCCGCCATGGCAAGCAGCGTGTTGTGTTCTATCATGCTGTCCGAATCGACCGTGAGAACTATTTTGCCACGAGCTTTACGAAAACCTTCTTCAAGGGCTGCACGTTTTCCCCTGTTCTCAGTAAAACGGAAGGGTTTCACAAGGTGTGGATACTTCATAGCTGCAGCCTGAATGTAGCGCCATGTATCATCGGTGCTTCCATCGTCGATTACATAAACTTCAAGCCGATCATGCGGATAATCTGCAGCTAAGACCGAATAAATAGCCTTTTTTACCATTGCACCTTCGTTGTATGCCGGGATAATGACCGTAAGAAAAGGGGCATCACTGTGAGAAACCGGAGGAAAAGCATGGTACCTAAACCAGAGCATCGTCCTGAAAGCGAGAAAGACACTGCCTACAAGTCCCCACAAAACGCTTGGACGAACAATAGCCTTTGACCAATGAGCGTTCTGGATGGCATGAATCAAAGAATGAAAGACATTCCCTGCAAAACTTACATAAAAAATTATGAGAAGACCGGTGATCATCAGGCCGCAAAGAATCCAATCCGTGATAGTTTGGGGACTCATAACAGACCTGGCTGAAGCCCGTGGAACATCCACGGTATTGCCTTCAGCTTGCATAATATTGAGAACACTGGCTTTGGAACGAAATCGATCGATCATAAATAAGGTAACGAATCTTAATATAAAATGATGCCTATAGGCAAGATGAAATATGAGTTATCAATGGTTAACGAAACACTCAGGTCATTATTTTAAGGATATTACCAACTGCAAGGTTACATGTTGATGATGACTGTTAAATGCGCCAAGAGGAAGTACATCGCAGGAATGGACTTTTTCTATAGAATCAATCTTGGAATTGCACCTTCCATCTGCAAAACATATATCATATTTTATCCATAAAACACTTAAAATGCTTCCTTTTCGGAACTAAGTATTGCGGATCAAGCGAGAGCAATGGCAAAATCAGCAGCGGCTGCATGGCTTTGAGTTATAACTGGAATCACTTGCCCATGCAGCATTTCTTGTACTTTCTGCCGCTGCCGCAGGGGCACGGATCGTTGCGGCCCGTTTTTGAAGTGATCCTGGCGGTGCTGTCAGGGGCTGGTATCGTTTGTCCTTCAAGAAGCTGCCGGCGGTGCATGGCTGACAGGTCTGCAACGAAAGGAAGGCAATGGGTGAAGAAACGTTTATAACCCGCGCAGAGGTAGTTCAGGCCTTCTTCGCCGTCCGGCGTCCGCAGGAAACGGTCCTTCGGGCACCCGCCATTACACATCGTCAGGACATCGCAGGTCCTGCAGAACTTGGGCAGTTTGTCCCACTTAGCCTGTCCTAAGGCCCTCTGCGATGGGCTCTCGAGCAGTTCAACGAGCGGAGTTTCGCGGATATTCCCGAGGCGGTGTTCGAGGTCGACAAAGTGATCGCAGGGAAAAAAGTCCCCGTTATGTTCGATGACCGGAATATCTCCGCAGGTCGTCCGAAAGATACATAGCGCATGTTCCTGCCCGAAGGCCGTACTGATTGCCTCCTCGAATATCTGCACTTTGACGCGCCCTATATCCTGACTCAGCCACTCATCAAAAATAGTACAAAGAAAAGCACCGAAAGCTGCGGCCGGTACAGTGCGGCTGCTTACGCCGGCGGCATCAGACAGAAGCTCGACCAGAGGAAGAAATCCCAGGTAGCGGGCCCCGATCTGCTTGAAGAACCGGTAGACCTGTGTTGGATATTGGACGTTCAGATTGTGTACCACGCAAAGTATATCCAGGGGAATCCGGTGCTGCTGCAGGAGCGTATACCCGCGCATAGCCTGCTCGTGCGTGGGCTCCTGCTTCCTGCTGACGCGGTATTGGTCATGCAATTCTGCCGGACCGTCCAGACTGAGCCCCACTCCGAAACCCTCTGCTGCCAGGAAACGGCACCAGTCCTCATCAATGAGGGTACCGTTGGTCTGGATGCCGTTGCTGATGCGGCGGCCGGGCAGTTGATGCTTGCGCTGCAGCGACACAATTTTTCGAAAGTAATCCAGCCCCAGGACGGTCGGTTCCCCTCCATGCCAGGAAAAATTGATCACCGGAGCGGGGGAGGCATGGATGTGCTGGACAATGTACTCCTCGAGGATATCATCGGGCATGCGAAAGGGCTTACCCTTTGGATAAAGGTCTTCCTTCTTCAGGTAATAACAGTAGTGGCACTCCAGATTACAGATGGAGCCGCCGGGCTTGGCAAAAACCTGAAATTCGCGGGACGCGCTGACCATTAACC